>CAJPUK010000058.1 GCA_905373785.1 uncultured Johnsonella sp.
GCGAGAGCGTGTCCAAGGCAAGATATGTTTATAACGGTTTATGTGATAGACAAATTATTTATTGGCTTGCAGGCAACTTATTTTTATTGTATGATTATAATTTAATAAAAAAGTTTTTTATAATTACAAATATTATATTTGTTAAATTAAAGGTGGTAAAGGAGACCATAGGTGGCTAAGGTATATGAACTATACGCCCCCTGTCATTTCGGCATGGAGGCTGTATTAAAAAGGGAAATCATAGACATAGGATATGAAATCAGCAAAGTGGAAGACGGAAGGGTGTATTTTTTTGGAGATGATGAGGCTATAGTAAGGGCGAATCTTTGGCTTAGAACTACCGAAAGGGTACTTATCAATGTGGGAAGTTTTAAGGCGGATACTTATGACGAGCTGTTTGAAAAGACCAAGGCTATAGATTGGTCGGAGTATCTTACAAAGGATGCAAAGTTTTGGGTAAGCAAGGCAAGTTCGGTAAAAAGTAAATTATTTTCCCCTTCCGATATACAATCTATAGTAAAAAAAGCCATAGTGGAAAAGATGAAAAGTATATATAATATCTCTTGGTTTCAGGAAGACGGTGCCGAGTATCCGCTGAGGGTGAGTATATACAAAGATGTGGTAACTCTGGGGCTTGACACTACCGGAGTATCCCTACATAAAAGAGGTTACAGAACGAAGGTTGCAAAGGCTCCTATAACCGAGACCCTGGCAGCGGCACTTATCATGCTCACACCATGGAAAAAGGACAGAATACTCATAGATCCTTTTTGCGGAAGCGGAACATTTGCAATAGAGGCTGCCATGATGGCTATAAATATGGCTCCGGGCTTAAACAGAGAGTTCTTATCACAAAACTGGGAGAACATGATAAATAGGAAGCTCTGGTATGAGCTTATAGATGAGGCAAGGGAAGAAGTTGACGAGGATGTGAGACCTGACATACAAGCCTATGATATAGATGAGGCTGTACTAAAGGCTGCAAGAGAGAATGCGGCTAATGCAGGAGTGTCCATACATATACAAAAAAGAGATGTAAGCGAGCTTACCCATGCTAAAAAGTACGGTTTTATAATTACCAATCCGCCTTACGGTGAAAGACTTGAGGATAAGGAAAGTTTGCCGCCGCTTTACAAAACCTTGGGAGAAAGATTTAAGGCACTTGATAATTGGAGTCTTTACATGATAACTTCCTATGAGAACTGTGAAAAGTATATAGGCAGGAAGGCAAATAAAAACAGGAAAGTCTATAACGGTATGATAAAGACCTACTTTTATCAATTTGAAGGGGATAAACCTCCAAAGGCAAAAAGTTACACTTAACAGTTACAGTTTAGGTACCGGATATATATGTATAATATGTTAAATGAAAGCTTGCTTTCAGGTACATATTATACATATATATCTAACAGGCGCTGCCAACATTCATCTTCATCTGATTTATAAATAGAACAAAATATTTTTAGGTTGTTTTGATGAAGATGAATGAGCTACCTGAACTGTAACACTTAATACAAGTCTTTTATTTGTGCCAAGACAGTGTAAATAATTATAGACAAATTTTTATAACTAAATTTTACAAAAAAGAAGCTTAACTAAATATATGAAGATTATTTGTGCAACATCCAATAAGGATAAATTAAGAGAAATAAGGGAAATATTTTCAGACTTTGACTGTGAGATAGTATCCATGAAAGAAGCCGGTGTCAGTATAGATGTTGAGGAGACCGGTGATACATTTTTGGAAAATGCCTATATAAAAGCAAAGGCTGTATGGGATATTACAGGAGGAGTGGTATTTTCAGATGATTCAGGGCTTGAAGTCGATTACCTTAACAAAGCACCCGGAGTATACTCTGCGAGGTTTATGGGAACGGACACTTCCTATGAGATCAAGAATAAAAAAATAATACAACTGCTTGAGGAAGCAACCGGCAGGGAAAGAAGTGCCAGATATAAGGCGGCTATATGCTGCATCTTAGAAGACGGAAGTGTTATAGAGATTGAAGAAAGCATGGAGGGAGAGATAGCACATAGTCCAAGCGGCAGTGAGGGCTTTGGCTATGATCCTATATTTTATGTAAAAGAATTTTCAAAAACCGCAGCGCAGCTTAGCAGAGAGGAAAAGAATAAAATAAGCCACAGAGGGAAGGCTCTCAGGGTGCTTAAAGATAAATTAAGAAAAGGTGATTAAAATGAAGGTATTGGTAGTGAGTGATACTCACAGAAGTGAGGATAACCTTGAAAAGGTTATCAGGTATGAAGCTCCGATAGATGTGTTTATACATTTGGGAGATATAGAAAACAGGGAAATGAAGATAAATGCAATGCTTGATGTAAGAACTGCAGTTCATATGGTGCAGGGCAATAATGACTTCTTTTCAAGCCTTGATAAGGATAAGGAAATAATGCTTGGAACACACAAGGCTTTTATAACACACGGGCATTTGTACGGAGTCAGCATGGGAGCTGAGATACTTGCGGAAGAGGCTAAGGCAAGAGGAGCCGAGATAGCTATGTTCGGACATACACATAGACCTGTACTTACAAGAATCAACGGTGTAATAATACTTAATCCGGGCAGCGTATCCTATCCGAGGCAGCCTGACAGAAGGGCATCATACAGCGTGATCAATGTAGAAGCCGGTAAGGATATGGATATTAAAATCAAGTATGTGGATGAAATCGGTTTACAAAAGGAGAGCTAATGTTTCTTAAAGACTTAAGCATGCTTTTTTCTTTGAGTGCCATAGATATAGCATTTAAGGATAATGTATTATATGTAAAAAAGGACAATTATCCCATAAAAGTAAGCGAAAAAGTAAATTTAACAAATGTGGAAAACAGGGGCTTTGCATTAAATGTACTTGAGGATAAGCCTTTAGTTAAGTATGTACCTATACTGCTTACAGCCTTTCTTTTTTTCAGGCTTTGTAAACTGAGTCTAAAAAGAAAAAAAGCTTTGGAAAGATTCGGACTTATACTTATAATAGCAGGCTCGCTGAGTAATATATATGACAGATTAAAAAGAGGCTATGTGGTGGACTATATACATATAGATCTTCCGTTTATAAAAGAAGTGATTTTTAATCTGGCAGATGTTTATATATGTGTAGGCAGTATAACGGCTTCATTTGCTGCTTTATTTACAAAAAACAGAGGAAAAAGATAGTGGAAACGGTCGTCATACAACTTATAATGTTATTTGTCCTGCTTATGCTCTCAGGATTCTTTTCGTCTGCCGAAACGGCATTTATGACAGTCAATACTATGAAGCTTAGGACTCTTATGTCTCAGGGAGATAAGAGGGCTATGATAGTATTGAAAATAAAAGAAAAGCCGGACAAGATGCTTTCAGCCATACTTATAGGCAACAATATAGTTAATCTTTCAGCTTCGGCACTTGCAACCACCATAACCATGAAACTTGTGGGAGGAGCCTTTATAAGTCTTACTACGGGTATACTGACCCTGCTGGTACTCGTATTCGGTGAGATAAGCCCCAAAAGTCTGGCAGCAAAGAACTCACTTGCACTTTCTTTGTTTTATGGAAGAATAACCTATGCGCTTATGTGGCTGCTTACACCGGTAATAGCTGCGGTAAGCTTCTTAGTCGGCATGGTACTTACTCTTTGCGGTTTAAAAAAAGATGATAATAAGGATATAATGACTGAAGAGGAGCTTAGGACTATAGTTGAGGTCGGACATGAGGACGGTGTCATAGAAAATGAAGAAAAGATGATTATAGAAAATGTCTTTGACTTTGGCGGAAGAGAGGCAAAGGACATTATGATACCTCGTATAGACTTAGCCTGTATAGATGTAGAAGCCGGTTTTGATGAGCTTTTGGCTTTATATAAGGAAGAGAGATATACAAGATATCCCGTATATGAAGAGAGCAGCGATAACATTATAGGTGTTGTAAATATAAAAGATTTAATAGGTTATGAGAAAAAAGAGGACTTTTCTTTAAAAAACTATATCAGAGAGGCTTTATTTACCTATGAGTCCAAGAAAATCTCGGAACTTCTTATAGAAATGAAAAAAAGTTACCACAATATAGCCATAGTTTTAGACGAATACGGTATAAGCGTGGGAATGATCACTATGGAAGATATACTTGAAGAGATCGTAGGGGAGATCAGGGATGAGTATGATAAGGATGAAGAAAAGAGCATAATAAAAATCGGAAGATATGAGTATTTGATAGATGCTTCTATGAAACTTGATGATATCAATGACAGACTGGGAACCGACTTCGAGTCTGAGGAGTATGAGTCTATAGGAGGGCTGGTGCTTGAGCTTTTGGACAGGATACCCAAGGTAAAGGAGCAGGTAAACTATCACGGTATAGTGATAAGGGTTGAGCAAATGGACAAGGCAAGAATAGAAAGGGTAAGAATAAGATATAAAAATGAAAGTAACAGTATATAGTAAGCCGGATTGTATGCAATGCAATTTTACAAAGAAATATTTAGAGGATGCGGGGGTTGACTTTGAAGTAAAGGATATTTCTGTCTCAGAAGAAGCTAAGAATGAGGTAAAGGAGCTTAAATTTATGTCTTTACCTGTAGTAGCGGCAGATGGATTTAAGCCTTTTTCAGGTTTTAGACCGGATCTGCTACAGCAGATAGCAGATAAAGCATAGTGCTATGAAAGCTGTATATATTAGCCTTACCGGACAGACGGTAAAATTCGTGGATAAACTTGGGATGGAGTCGCATCGCTTAATCAGTGATGATGATATATATCCAATAAAAGAAAATTATATTTTGATATTGCCTACCTACAATCATGAGGGGAGCTTGGAGCTTGTGGAAAAGTTTATAAATACGCAGGATAATAAAAGCTTTCTGAAAGCTGTGGTAGGCAGCGGTAATAGAAATTTTAATGATTTATTTTGCATAAGTGCGAAAGAGATAGTAAAAAAATACGAAGTTCCCTTGCTGCACTGCTTTGAATTTCAAGGCGAGAAAAGGGATGTGGAAATAGTAAGAAATGAGGTAGAGAAACTTGGATAGCCCTAAACCGTTGTTAAAACAGCAGCTTGTCAGCTACTTTGAACTTAATAACGAACTTAACAGACCACAGGATGGGAAAATACCTTTGCATAAAGATAAAGAAGCTGTAAAGGCTTTTTTTTTGGAGCATGTTAATCCCAATACGGTATTTTTCTATACCTTGGACGAGAAGCTTGATTATTTGATAGAGAATGATTATTTGGAAAAAGAATTTCTTGATAAGTACAACAGAGAATTTGTTAAGAATTTAATGCAGGAGACTTATAAAAAGAAATTCAGATTCAAATCTTTTATGGCGGCATTTAAGTTTTATAAGCAATATGCCATGAAGACCAATGACGGTGAAAGATACCTTGAAAGATATGAGGACAGAATAGTATTTAATGCTTTATTCTTGGCAAACGGAAATGAAGAATTGGCGTTCGATTTGGCGGAGGAGCTTATATCGCAAAGATATCAGCCGGCAACACCTACTTTTTTAAATGCCGGAAGAAAAAGAAGGGGTGAGCTTGTATCCTGCTTTTTAATTCAGGCTACAGACGATATGAACAGTATAGGAAGAGTTATAAACTCCGCCTTGCAGCTTTCCCGTATAGGAGGGGGAGTAGGAGTATGTCTTTCCAATATAAGGGCGGCAGGTGATCCTATAAAGCAGATAGAGAATGCTTCAAGCGGTATAGTGCCGGTAATGAAACTTTTAGAGGACAGTTTCAGCTATTCCAACCAGCTTGGACAAAGAAACGGTGCCGGAGCGGTGTATCTTAATATTTTCCATCCGGATATAGTATCATTTCTTTCTACAAAAAAAGAAAATGCCGATGAAAAAATCAGAGTTAAAACCTTGTCTTTGGGGCTTATCGTACCTGATAAGTTTTATGAGCTTGTAAAAAACGATGATATTATGTACCTTTTCAGCCCTTACTATGTGGAAAGGGAGTACAATATGCCCTTTGCCTATGTAGACATTACAAAGGAGTACGACAATCTGGTAAACAATCCTAATATAAAGAAATCAAAGATAAGAGCAAGGGACTTGGAAAATGAGATAAGCAAGCTGCAGCAGGAATCGGGGTACCCTTATATAGTTAATATAGATACGGTAAATAACCTAAGCCCCGTAGAGGGTAAAATAATTATGAGTAATCTTTGCTCCGAGATAATGCAGGTGCAAACTCCTTCTGTAATTAATGATGCTCAGGAGTATGTGAAACTCGGAACCGACATAAGCTGTAACCTTGGCTCTACCAACATAGTAAATATGATGAAGTCTCCGGATTTTGAAAAGTCTGTAGAGATTGCGGTAAGGGCACTTACCTTTGTAACCGATCATTCCGATGTAGAGGCCGTGCCTACCGTAAAGCACGGTAATGATATCGCCCATACCATAGGACTGGGTGCTATGGGGCTGCATACCTTTTTTGCGCTTAATGCAATGGAATACGGTGATGAAGAGTCTATAGAATTTACCGATATGTACTTTAGGCTGCTTAATTATTATTCATTAAAAGCAAGTAATAAGATAGCTAAAGAAAGAAGTGTAAGTTTTAATAATTTTGAGAATTCAAAGTATGCCACAGGTGAATACTTTGATGCCTATATCAAAGAAGATTTTAATATAAAGTCCGATAAGGTAAGAAATTTATTTGCCGATATACATATACCAAGCATTAAGGACTGGGAAGAGCTCAAAGAGGACGTAAAAGAATTCGGGCTGTATCATCAAAACAGGCTTGCTATAGCTCCTACAGGCTCCATAAGCTATATCAATGAAACAAGCTCCAGTCTGCATCCTATCATAGCACTGATAGAAGAAAGGCAGGAGAAAAAAACCGGCAAGACCTATTATCCGGCTCCTTATCTTTCCAATGACACCATGCAGTACTATAAGTCAGCCTATGATGTGGATATGCGTAAGATGATAGATGTATATGCGGCGGCACAAAAACATATAGATCAGGGCATGAGTCTGACTCTTTTTATGAGATCCGATATTAAAGAGGGCTTGTATGAGTGGAAGAAGGGTAGGACTTCAAAGCTTACGACAAGGGATCTTAATATACTTAGAAACTATGCATGGAAAAAGGGTATAAAGTCAATATACTATGTGCGTACATTTACGGAAAATAATGATGAAATAGGCAGCAATGCCTGCGAAAGTTGTTCTATATAAGCTTGGAGGTAAGGTTTGGATAATTATATAGCCATTAATTGGAACAGTATAGAGGATATGATAGATAAGATGACTTGGGAAAAGCTTACCGAGCAGTTCTGGCTTGATACAAGAATTCCTTTGTCTAACGATTTGGATGATTGGAGAACACTGAGTCTTACAGAGCAGGATATGGTAGCCAAGGTATTCGGAGGGCTGACTCTTTTAGATACCCTGCAATCTGAAAACGGCATAGAAGCCATAAGAAAAGATGTAACTACCAAGCATGAGGAAGCGGTGCTCAATAATATACAGTTTATGGAATCGGTACATGCAAAAAGCTATTCATCTATTTTCAGTACCTTAAATACCAAGTCTGAAATAGATGAGATCTTTGCTTGGGTCAATTCCAACGAGCTTTTGCAATGGAAGGCAAAAAAGATAAATGATATATATATAAACGGAACTGCCTTGCAAAGAAAAGCTGCAAGTGTAATGCTTGAATCCTTCCTTTTCTACTCAGGCTTTTATGCTCCGCTTTGGTATCTGGGTAATAATAAATTGGCAAATGTAGCCGAGATAATAAAGCTTATTCTTCGTGATGAGTCCGTACATGGAACTTATATAGGGTATAAATTCCAAATAGGCTTTAATAAACTTTCCAAAGAGGAACAGAGCGAGCTTAAAAACTGGGTGTATACTACAGTGTATGAGCTTTACAATAATGAAAGTAAGTTTACTCAGGAGATATATGATAAGCTCGGTTGGAGTGAAAAGGTTAAGGTCTTTATAAGATATAATGCCAACAAGGCTTTACAAAACTTAGGTTTTGAGTCGCTTTTTCCGGACTCTGCGGATGATGTCGATCCGATAGTGATGAACGGGATTTCTACGGGAACCAGCAATCATGATTTCTTTTCTCAGGTGGGGAACGGGTATTTGCTGGGAGCGGTAGAGGCGATGGAGGATGAGGATTACGAGAGGTGGATGCCTGCGTAGTGTAGTGGTGAAGGGTGATATTCATAAAGTTATAGAAGTCGTGTAGCTTCCCACAACATGTAAAATTGATAACTATCTTGTGTCGGACACGCTCTCGCTAACTTCACCTCGCAGCGGCACTAAGCTTTATCTTCACCTTACGGCTTGATAAAGCAAGTGCCGGCGGTCTCAGATTGTCCGTACAAAGATAGTTCAATTTTACTTATGTTGTGTACTCGCATCCATTATTAAGTGTTATGTTTTATGTTAAAATACTTACCCCTACACAAAGCAGGTAGAGGATGAAGGGGTGTTGTTCCTTGTAGTGAGCGAGGTGGTTTATGCAATATTTTGGTAGTAAACACTTTGCACTAAGCAGGTATATGTGCAGTATGGTGTGTTTTGATTTTTGGAAGTTGGTTTAGTGTATGAAGAGAGTGAAGAGTATTGATTTGTTGAGTTCGCCTATTGTAAGTTCTTTGCTTACCTTTGCCTTGCCTATTCTTATAAGCAATGCTTTGCAGCAGTTTTATAATGCGGCGGATACTACTATTGTCGGTAATTTTTTAGGTTTCAGGTCTTTGGCGGCTATAGGGGCTACTTCCGCTATTTATGAACTTATTGTGGGTTTTGCCATAGGTATAGCAAACGGTATGGGCATAGTGGTAGCAAGACATTTCGGTGCGGGTGACATAGAGAAGATCAAGAAGGCTGTAGCCGGAAGTATAGTTATAGGCAGTGTTTTGTCTTTAGCAGTTATGCTTGTCGGAGGAGTTTGGCTTTATGGGCTTCTTAGGCTTGTGCATATTCCCGAGAATATAATAGATGAGGCATATTCATATATTTATATTATAATGATTTTTTTCTTTCTTACATTTTTTTACAATTGGTCGGCAAGTATGTTAAGAGCCATAGGAAATTCTCTTACCCCTCTACTTATACTTCTTGTTACTTCCGTTATAAATATAGGTCTTGATATTTTATTTATTACAAGGTTCAATTCAGGTATAAAAGGGGCTGCGATTGCTACAGTTGTATCACAGGCGATATCTGCACTTCTTTGCATTGTATATATGTATATTAAAGCGGATATACTTATACCTAAGCTTAAACATTTTAAGTATAATTATTATGTGTATGCAGATTTAAGTACACAAGGTTTTGCTATGGGATTTATGTCATCTATAGTGTCTATAGGAACAGTAATACTTCAAACGGCGGTCAACGGTATGGGAGTAACTATTATAGCTGCACAGACTACAGGCAGAAGAATAATGTTCTTTTTAATGATGCCTATGTCCTCGCTCGCAACTGCATTAACGACTTTTGTATCACAAAACTTTGGAGCCGGCAATAAGAGTAGGATAAAGTCGGCAGTAAAGTATGCCAATATTATAAACACAATATGGAGCATAATTTCCGTAGTATTTGTGTATACCCTGTCTATTCCGCTTATAAGATTTATATCAGGTTCTTACGATAAGGAGTTGATAGCAAATGCTAAACTCTATATAGCCATGGCTGCTCCTTTTTTCTGGGCACTCGGAATTTTGTTTAATCTAAGAAATGCCTTACAGGGCATGGATAGGAAGATAGAGCCGCTGATATCCAGTTGTATAGAATTGATATGTAAAATAGCCTTCGTGCTTTTTGTTATACCTCGTGTCGGTTATACGGGAGTTGTGCTTACAGAGCCGATTATATGGGTGGTAATGGTACTGCAACTGGCGTATTCTTTTTATATAAGGAAATGATGATTTGTCGAGAATAACTTGTGTAATAATAAGTTGTTGAGAATGGTTTGTCTGAAAAATAACTTCTTTCGGAAACCGCTTGCGCTTAAGTCCTCGTGTAGACCTTATATAAAAAACAGTTATTCTCGACATAAGGGTGAGAGGGGAGGAAGGATGCAACAAACCGAAAATCGGTCTAAATCTTATAAAAACACTATAAGCAAGGTTAAAATACAAGCTACATTCTTGCCTTTTCTTGTTCTTTCCTATGCGAACAACTGTTTTTAAGATTTGAATAAAAGTCGTTGCCGCATCTCCCCCTTCGCCTCCCACTTAGCAACATAAACAATAGCTATTCACTTCGCACAACCCCTTATACGGCTATTTCTTACGGGTTGGCGATTAAAGAAACACTCCCTATTTCAATCTTTTTAGCGGTTAGTGCTGTTAATAAAGTGAGTTACAAACTTTACAGACGAGGACTGTCCAAAGCGTAAGTCCACCGCTTTTTGGTATAAAGCTAAGTTCCGCAGTCTGTAAAGTAAAGTCGAAACTTTATTAACAGTACTGCGGGTATGATTGAAATAAGGAGTGTTTCTGTTTAATTGTTGCCGTACAATCGTTTCTGACTAATGTTTGTGTTTTTGACCATTGTTTATGTTGCTAACTACTCGACCTATCATTATTTTTGCAAACTAAAAAGGGGCTGTGAAACAAGTCCCTAAAAAAAATAGGACCATTCGTTCATGCGAAAGGTCCTATTTTTGTGGTAAAATTAACTTGCAATGAAAACTTTACACAATAATTATTGTAATTCAAAACAAGGATATTTACCACTGTTTCTTTCAGATTGTTTGGATCTGCTGGATCCTGTTTTAACATTTGACAGATTGATGGGAGGAATCGATTTAAACAAGTATCTGACGGGTATTCCGGAGTACACAACCGGACGACTCAGATATAATCCGGTCAACATGTTAAAAACAGTACTTTTCGGATTTATGACTAGCGGTTACTGCTCTCTGAGAGAACTGGAAGACAACTGCAAAGTTAATATCAGGTTCATGTATCTCATGGATCACCGGACTCCGTCATACAGAACCTTTGGATATTTCATCAATGAAATACTTCAAGATAATATTGAAAACATTTTTAACGACATCAATCACGCTATCTTTAACGAGGAGCATGTAGATCTTCAACATCTCTACATCGACGGCTCCAAGTTTGAAGCAAACGCAAACAAGTATACTTGGGTATGGAAGAAGGCTACCGAAAAGTTCCGTTACAAGCTTTACGAAAAAATCACTGCGGAGATTGAGGAAATTAATGTAGAAATCGCATGGAGTGGGGTGCAGATCACAACAAACCCGGAGTATGTACCGGATTATCTGAATGAAATCGTTGAGCAGCTAGTACTTTTATGGGAACTGGATACAAGTACATTTGTTTACGGAAGCGGAAAGCGAAAATCCAAAGAACAGCGTCATTATGAACACTTGACTACATTCTGTCAGAAACTTCAAGAATACATACAAAAAATTGAAATCTGTGGTCCTAACCGAAACAGTTACTCTAAAACAGATAACTCAGCTACCTTTATGCGTATCAAAACGGATTACATGGGCAATGATCAGCTTCTGCCGGCATATAATGTACAGATTGGTGTAGCAGATGAATATATTGCAGTTGTTGACGTGAACCATTATCGTTCGGATATGGATTGTTTCGTTCCTTTGATGGAGCACTTCAAACAAACTTATGGATTCTATCCCAAATATCCTGTGGCAGATGCCGGATACGGCTCATACAACAATTATATTTTCTGTAAACAGAACGGAATTGAAAAGTATATGAAATTTTCAATGTTTAAAAAGGAAACTAAGGATCGGAAATATCATGAAGATCCATTTCGTGCAGTTAACTTCAGAATTGATGAGCAAGGAGTCATGAGATGTCCTAACGATAAAGCATTCCATTTTTTATGCAGAAAAAATGTGAGGGAAAATCAGTACGGACGCAAGGAAGAACTGTATGAATGCGAAGACTGTAGCAGATGTCCATATGCAAAGAAATGTAAGAAGACAGATAAGAATAGAACCGTTCGGATCAATCAGGAACTAACTTCCATGCATCAGGAAGTAATTAAAAACCTAGAAAGTATCCACGGTGCGTTATTACGAATGAACCGTTCGATACAAGCAGAAGGCACTTTCGGAATTATGAAAAATGACCGTTGTTACAAGAGAATTGTCCGAAGAGGTATTCATTCAGTCAAACTGGAAGTTTTACTCGTGGCGATAGGCCATAATTTATATAAATATCAGAAAAAAAAGATGAGAAACAGAACTGCCGCATAGATTCAAAAAAAGAACTTCTATGGGGTAGGGGAAGTGTGCTTTTTTTGCGTATGATTTCAGTCATTTATACACAATAAGTGCAAAAAGGGAGATGCGAAAAAACTCAATTGAGTTTTTTCACATCCCCTTTTTTCATACAAAAAAGGAGGATTTATAAATGAATTTAGTGATATGTGAAAAGCCGAGTGTTGCAATGAGTATCGCCAAGGTTATCGGTGCAACCGGCAGACAAAACGGATACTATGAAGGAGGTGGATATATTGTAAGCTGGTGTGTGGGGCATTTGA
>CAJPUK010000059.1 GCA_905373785.1 uncultured Johnsonella sp.
TAGTTTTATTAAAAAATATGAAAAAAAATATTACACATTATATAATCAGTATATAAAATAAAGGTTTATTATAAAAGTTTTATAATTCTAAAGCAATTATAAGTTGTAAGGGATAAGATAAAAGATATAAAGTATTAAATCGGATATAAAATAAAAGTGTAAAATTGAAATGCTGTTTTTGCTTCGGATTTGTTGACGGATGAATTAAAATACCACTATTATAAAGCTCTGTATGCTGTATGATAGTGGTGTTTTTGAAGTATTTTTTAGAGAAGATCATTCTTTTTGGTATAGTTGTCTTTTATACCGATATACTCCTTTAAGCCTCTTTGCAATATTGCTGAAAAGTTTGCCGACTTGGCTTCTGCGAGGTCATTTAGCCATTTGGGAATAGTAAGAGTTTTTTTAACTGCTTGAGTATCAACTTTGTCTTTAAGTAAATCAATCCATAATTCTACAAAAATAATATTACTTTCATTTTCTGCAATTGAAGGTTCAGGTAATTCTTTATTATTTTTCAGGTAGTGAAAGGCTACTGCTTCAAGCACATCTTTAGCATTGACAAAAACTTCTTCTAAAGTCTCGGCATCGGTAAAACAGTTTTCAAAATCTATAAACTGTGCATAAAATATACCATCTTCTTTTTTTACTTTACATGGATACAATATTTTATTCATAGAGGTTATCACTCCTTTCTGTGGCAAAAAAAAATAAAATACAATTATTAATTACTGTCTTGAAAATATACCGAATACCGGTAAGTCTTGCAGTGCAATATTATAATAACTTACTGTCCCAAACTTTTTCTTATTTTTGACAGCTTTTACCACCTTTTTTGTAAGGCTTGATTTTAGTACATAATTCTTCCTTACAATAAGAATTATACGTGTTTTACACACGTATGTCAATAGTATATACGTTTAAATAAGTTAAAATTAAACATAGTTTATGCTTGGAAGAATTAATATACGGCAAGCATTATTGTATCAAAAAACTTGATAAATGCAACAATAAGAATATGACAGTATTCATAAAAATAATTGTTGACAAAGTTGCTTATATCTGTTATAGTACATATATAACAAACCTAAGGGGGTTGAATATGAATATAAATAAATTTACGCAAAAATCAATTGAAAGTATAAATAATACAGAAAAAATAGCCTATGAATACGGTAATCAAAAGCTGGAGCAGTTACATTTGCTGTATGCTTTGATTATGATAGAGGATTCTTTAATAAAGAGTTTACTTGAGAAGATGGAAGTACCTGTTACAGGGCTTGTAAATAATCTGGAAGAAAGACTTGCAAAACTTCCCAAGGTAAGCGGAGCCGACAAGTATATGAGCAGTGAGCTTAACAGGGTGCTTATTGATGCCGAAGATGAGGCAAAGCGAATGTCCGACGAGTATGTGTCTGTAGAGCATCTCTTCCTTTCCTTGTTAAAACACCCCGACAAGGAAGTAAAAGAGGTATTTAAGCTTTATGACATAACAAGAGATAAGTTTCTAAAGGCTCTTGCAACTATAAGAGGGCATCAAAAGGTAACTTCGGATAATCCTGAAGCTACCTATGATACACTTAATAAGTATGCTACGGATCTGGTGCTTAGGGCTAGGGAGCAAAAGCTTGACCCGGTAATCGGAAGAGACTCAGAGATAAGAAATGTAATCAGAATACTTAGTCGTAAGACTAAAAACAATCCGGTATTAATAGGTGAGCCGGGAGTAGGTAAGACTGCGGTAGTTGAGGGACTGGCACAGAGAATAGTAAGCGGTGATGTGCCGGATATGCTTAAGTCCAAAAAGCTTTTTGCACTTGATCTTGCCGCTTTGGTGGCAGGTGCCAAATACAGAGGTGAGTTTGAGGAAAGGCTTAAGGCGGTATTGGATGAAGTTAAGAAAAGCGAAGGCGAGATAATCCTTTTTATAGACGAGATACATACCATAGTAGGTGCAGGTAAGACCGAGGGCAGCATGGATGCCGGCAATATGCTAAAACCTATGCTTGCAAGAGGTGAGCTGCACTGTATAGGTGCAACTACCCTGGATGAATACAGGAAGTACATAGAAAAGGATAAGGCACTGGAAAGAAGATTCCAGCCGGTCATGGTATTGGAACCTACAGTGGAAGATACCATATCAATACTCAGAGGATTAAAAGAAAGATATGAGACCTATCACTCAGTAAGAATTACCGACTCCGCTTTAGTAAGTGCGGCGGTACTTTCAAACAGGTACATAAGCGACAGATTCTTACCCGACAAGGCAATAGATCTGGTGGACGAGGCTTGCGCCCTTATAAAGACGGAGCTTGATTCAATGCCTACCGAACTTGATGAGTTGAGAAGACGCTGTATGCAAATGGAGATAGAAGAGGCTGCCTTAAAGAAAGAAGATGACAGTTTATCAAAGGACAGACTGGAACATTTGCAAAAGGAGCTTGCAGAACTTAAGTCTGAGCTTAATGAGCAGATGGCAAGATGGGATCATGAGAAAAAGCAGGTTGAAGCCTTAGCCCAAATCAGGGAAGAGATAGAGCAGGTCGGAAGACAGATAACCGCCGCCGAGCAAAGTTACAATCTTGAAGAGGCTGCAAAGTTAAAATACGATACCCTGCCCAAGTTAAAAGAAAAACTTCAAAAAGAAGAAGAGCAGCTTAAGGAAGAAGACCTTAAACTGGTACATGAGGTGGTTAATTCGGAAGAAATAGCCCGTATCATATCAAGATGGACGGGAATACCCGTAAGTAAGCTTAACGAGTCCGAAAGAGCCAAGGTACTGCACTTGGATGAGGTATTAAAGAAACAGGTAATAGGACAGGAGGAAGCTGTAGAAAAGGTGTGTGAGGCTATACTTCGTTCAAAGGCCGGTATTAAAGATCCGAGTAAACCTATAGGCTCCTTCCTTTTCCTCGGACCTACCGGAGTAGGTAAGACCGAGCTTGCCAAGTCTCTTGCCAAGGCTTTGTTCGATGATGAGAACAACATGGTTCGTATCGATATGAGTGAGTATATGGAGAAGTTCTCGGTAAGCCGCCTTATAGGTGCGCCTCCGGGATATGTAGGTTATGACGAAGGCGGACAGCTGACAGAGGCGGTAAGAAGAAAGCCTTACTGTGTAGTACTTTTGGATGAGGTGGAAAAGGCACATCCGGATGTATTCAATGTACTTTTACAGGTGCTTGATGACGGAAGGATCACGGATTCTCTCGGAAAGACCGTAGACTTTAAGAATACCATTATCATCATGACCTCAAACATAGGCTCAAGCTACCTGCTTGAAGGTATAGAATCAGGTGAGATAGAAGAGGCTACAAGGGAAATGGTAATGCAGGATCTAAGAAACCACTTCAGACCTGAATTCCTTAACCGACTTGATGAAATCATTATGTTCAAGCCGCTTTCTAAAGACAGTATAAGCAATATAGTTGAACTTATGCTTGATGATATCAGACAGAGGATAGCGGACAGAGAATTAAGCCTTGATTTAAGCCCTAAGGCAAAGGAATATATAGTAGAGTCAGGTTATGACCCTATGTATGGAGCAAGACCGCTTAAGAGATTTTTACAAAAGCATGTGGAAACTGCGGTGGCAAAACTTATACTCAGTCAGGACTTGCACAGCAAAGATAATATCTATATAGATATGGATAATGATAAATTAGTTGCCAAAGTGGCAAATTAATACAGAGATACAAAAAGGCTGTCAAAGGGCAGCTTTTTTGTATTGTAACAGGGTATAAAAAAATATGACAAAGAGTAAATTTTTTACTTGATTATTAAGGAACGAAATAGGGAAATCACCGGTATTTCTACTTGATTTTAAATTTGGTGTAAGGGCTTGTTATATGCTATAATAGGAGAATAAAATATAGAAATGAGGTAGATAATGATTCGAGCATTTTTTGTTATATTGGAGATTATAGGATTTTTGCTTTTTTTCATACCTGTACTGCTCATAATATATATAGTAAGAATATTTAACAAAAAGCTGTCGGGTGAGATGGCACAGTACTTTATAAGAGGGGTTTTAGGCCTCGTTTTAGCGACTACCGGCTCAAAGGTGGAACTTAGAGGTTTGGAGAATATACCTGATGAGGCGGTACTTTTTGTGGGCAATCACAGAAGTGACTTTGATATAGTTATAGCCTATGCCAAGACTCCCAAAAGGCTGGGTTTTGTTGCAAAGGATGAAATGAGTAAAATACCTCTTTTGGCACAGTGGATGAGACTTTTAGACTGCACCTTTCTTGACAGAAAAGATGTGAAGAAGGGAATGCAGAGTATATTGCAGGGTATAGAAAATATCAAAGAAGGTACTTCCATGTGGATATTCCCTGAGGGTACAAGATATTCCGATACGCCGGCTGATGAGGTACAGGAATTTAAAGAAGGTTCATTTAGAATGGCACAAAAAGCAGGATGTCCTGTAGTGCCTGTAGCTATACATGCAAGCGATAAGATATTTGAGGCGCAAAAACCCAGGATAAAAGCGGCTAATATAATTATGGAGTTTTGCAAACCTATAAGGATAGATGAGCTTGATTCCATGCAGCAAAAGAAACTGGGAGTAATCTCAAGAGAAGAAATTACACGGACTTTAAGTAAAATGGTATAAAAATAGCATTTATTACTAAAATGATTATATGAAAATGACATTGACAAAGCCGGGGTAAAATCATATATTTAGAAAAACAAAGAGTTAAATATAGAAAGGAATAGTATAATGAGTAAGGTATTAGTAGTTTACTTTAGCCAAACCGGCAATACAGAGGCTATGGCAAAGGCTGTAGCGGATGGTGTGGAAGCTGCGGGAAAGGAAGCAAAGCTTGTAGAAGCTGAGAATGCAAGTGCTGCCGATTTGGAGGCGGCAAGGGTATTTGCACTGGGTTCACCTGCAACAGGAACAGAAGAAATAGATGATTCCTATATGGCACCTTTGATGGATGAGATAGAAGGAAGTCTTTCAGGTAAGAAGGTGCTGTTGTTCGGTTCATATGACTGGGGCGACGGAGAGTTTATGAGAACTTGGGAAGAAAGAGTTACATCTGCCGGTGCGGAGCTTGTAACAGGTGCAGGCATTACTGCAAACTTAAGTCCGGATGATGCTGCTGTTGAAGCCCTTAAAAAGGCAGGAGAAGAGTTGGCAGCACTTATATAGTTTAAGATAATTAAGAAGAGGGCTGTTGCAAAGTAGAGATTGTGTAAGAATCTTAAAATGCGGCAGCCCCTTTTTTTTAATGCACTGTTGGTATATAATTAAGTCTTATAGAATTCAGAGGTGTAAAAGAGGTATTATGAGCAAATCGGATTTATTGGATATAAGACAAAAGATAGATGATATAGACGAAAAAATAGTAGAACTTTATAAAAAAAGAATTGATGTATTAAAGGATGTAGCCGAGTACAAGAAGGCAAATGCAAAACCCGTACTTGATATTGCCAGAGAAGAGGAGAAGATATCAAGCTTAAAGTCCAAGGTGGAAGGAGAGTTTTACAAAAAAGCCGTTGAGGAATTATATGGGCAAATAATGAGTACTTCAAGGCTTTATCAATATTCAATTATAGACAGCGAAGTAAAGAGTTCATCCTTCGGTTTTAAAATGCTTGATAAGCTTCCCGATACAGATGCAAATACCAAGGTTGTATATCAGGGTATAGAGGGGGCTTATTCCAATATAGTTGCAAAAAAGTATTTTGCAGGCAAGGCGAAATTATACAATGTAAGAAGCTTTGAAGAGGCTATAATTGAGGTTCTTGAAGAAAGAGCCGACTATGCACTGCTGCCCATAGTGAATTCTTGTGCAGGACCCGTATGGGAGGTATATGATTTATTAAGGGAATTGTCAGTATATATAGTAGCGGATTACGAGTATAATATAGAACATGCACTTATGGCGGTTGAGGAAGCAAGTTTAAGTGATATAAAAAGTGTATGTTCGCATATACAGGCACTTAGTCAGTGCAAAGAGTATCTTGCCGAGCACAAAGACTGGCAAAAAATAGAAATAGCCAACACGGCACTGGCGGCAAAGAAGGTAAAAGACGATAAGGACCCTACACAGGCGGCTATAGCGGCAAAAGAGGCTGCCGGGATATACGGACTGAAAATACTTAAAGAGCAGGTAAATAAATTCAAACATAATACTACAAGATTTGTAGTGCTTAGTAAGCAGAAAATATATCAAAGCGGTGCGGGTAAACTGAGTATAAGCTTTGAACTTAAGCATAAGCCGGGAACCTTATATAAGATATTGGCAGCTTTTTTATTTAATGATATTAATATGCTGAACATAGAATCCCGTCCGATACCTGAAAAAGTGTGGGAATACAGATTTTTTGTAGACCTGGAAGGAAGTCTGCATGAGTCCAATGTAAAAGATGCCATTTACTTTATAGAACAAAATACTAAGGAATTCAGGATATTGGGAAATTATTAACAATATATAGTTAAATATCAATGTTTCGATACATTATTAGCCAAAGAAAAGCTGATGAGGTAATGACTATGACGGAAACGGATAATCTAAAATTAATAGACAGTCCCGAAAATTTTATAAACAGAGAGCTATCCTGGTTGGAATTCAATAAAAGAGTATTAAAAGAAGCCAAGGACAGGGAGGTTAAGTTATTTGAAAGGTTAAAATTCCTGGCTATTACCGCATCCAATCTGGATGAGTTTTTTATGGTAAGAGTGGCTTCTCTTAAAGATATGGTAAGTGCAGGCTATACTAAAGAAGATATATCGGGACTTACTCCTAAGAAACAATTGGAGGAGATAGCACTTAGAAGCCATGAATTTATGGATATGCAATACCATATATATAACCGAAGCTTAAGACCGGCTTTGTCAAAGGCAGGTTTAAGGATTATTACACAGCATGAAAAACTGTCTGAAAGCGAAACTGTTTACCTCGATAATTATTTTAAAGAGGCTATATACCCGGTACTTACACCTATGGCGGTGGATGCCTCAAGACCTTTTCCTCTGATAAGCAGTAAAAGCCTTAATATAGCGGCTTTGATCAGGAAAAAAGAAGGCTCATGGTACAAACTGAAGTCGGGAAAGCAAAAGAATAAAAAGAAGGGCGCTTATAAAGGTTATGCCGGGGAGGGGCTTGATTTTGCAGTAGTAAAAGTACCCTCAGTGCTGCCAAGAGTTATAGAAATACCTCAAAAGTACAGTTCCAAGGCTGAAAAAAGTCTTATATTTTTGGAGGAACTTATAGAAAAGCATATTGATATGCTGTTTTTAAACTATGATGTGATAGCCATGCATCCTTTTAGAATTATGAGAAATGCCGAGCTTGATCTTGATGAGGAGGATGCGGCGGATCTTTTGGAAGAAATCAAAAAAGGGCTTAAGAACAGGCGTTGGGGTGAAACTATAAGGCTTGATGTGCAAAAGGGCATAGATAAAAGACTGCTGAAAATATTGAAAAAGGAACTTGAATTAGGAAGCAATGATATATACTATATAAAGGGAGCTTTGGATTTAAGAGCCTTAATGGAGGTATATAAGCTTGAGGGTTTTGATGAGTTTAAGAATAAGGTTTATAAGCCTGCCCCTGTAAAAATGCTTTCAAATGAAGAAGATATATTTACTAATATAAAGAAATCAGATATACTGTTAAGTCATCCGTATCAAAGCTTTGATTATGTTACAGAGTTTGTAAGGGTGGCAGCCTATGATAAAGATGTGCTTGCAATAAAACAGACTCTATACAGGGTAAGCGGTAATTCACCTATAATAGCGGCACTTGAAAAGGCGGCGGAGCAAGGTAAGCAGGTAACGGTTTTGGTAGAGCTTAAAGCAAGATTTGATGAGGAAAATAATATCAATTGGGCTATAAAGCTTGAAAAAGCCGGTTGTCATGTAATATACGGTTTGCTTGGACTTAAGGTACACAGTAAGATAACTTTGGTACTTAGAAAAGAAGAATCACGCATAAGAGAATATGTGCATCTGGCTACAGGCAATTATAATGACAGTACCGCAAAACTCTATACCGACTTCGGTATGTTTACCTGTAGGCAGGACATAGGGCAGGATGCCATAGCGGTGTTTAATATGTTAAGCGGCTATTCAAAACCTCAAGGTTTTAATAAACTCATAGTAGCACCTATATGGATGAAAAAGGCATTTATAGGAATGATAGAAACCCTTACCGATGAAAGTTTGAAAGGTAAGGAGATGAGAATTATTGCAAAGATGAATTCTTTGTCGGATAAAGAAATCATACTGGCACTTTATAAGGCAAGTATGGCAGGTGTCAGGATAGACCTTATAGTAAGAGGAATCTGCTGCCTAAGACCCGGTATAAAGGGAGTCAGTGATAATATAAAAGTTCGTTCCATTATAGGTAACTTCCTTGAACATGCAAGGGTATTTTATTTTAAGACGGAGGAAAAGGAGTATATATATCTTGGAAGTGCGGACTGGATGCATAGAAACCTGGAAAAAAGAGTGGAAATAGTATTTCCGGTGGAAGATGAGAATATAAAGAGTGAAATTAAGCATTATCTTGACCTGCAATTAAATGATAATGTAAAAAGTCATATATTGGACTGTGAAGGAGAGTATAAAAAAGTAAAACACAGGGGTAGAGATAAGATTTGTGCACAAAGTATACTTTCAAAAGAAGCATGGGAATCTGTATAGGAGAGGAGTAAGGGATGAAGAGTACGAAGAGTACGATAAAGAAAACAAAGATAAGTTATTTGCAGAAAGATGACTTAGGGCTTTCGGAGATTTGGTTATGGGGAGTATTTATAATATTTCCCTTAATTTTTAATGATCAGTATTTTGATATATTGGAAACAAAATTCACCACTTTTGTAGTTTTAAGTTTAGGGTTAATAATACTGTTTTCTTTATATAAGCTGATGTCATATTTTTTAAAAGAAGGTGCGGGAAGGGCAAGTTATATAGACTTGTTAAAAAATAATTTTGATATTATAGATATAAGTATGCTTATATTTATACTTATATCCATAATATCAACTCTGACTGCAGTCCCCTTTGTAAAGGAGGCATTCTTAGGAAATGAAGGCAGGCATACTGGGTTATTTTTATTACTCTTATATGTGCTTTGCTTTTTTATAGTGAGCAGGTATTTGGAATTTAAGCCGCATTTTATCAAGGTCTTTCTTGTTGTAGGATTTTTGATGTGTGTACTCGGCATAAGCGATTATTTTAATATGGATATATTAAAACTCAAGAGGAATATGCAAGAGCTGCAAATTCCGATGTTTACGTCCACTATAGGAAATATTAATACTTATACGACCTTTGTGGGCTTTGTGATAAGTTTATCGGCAACACTGTATATGTTTACAAATGACAGAAAAAAAGAAAACCTGAAAAAATCCATAGCTTACTTTATATGTACTTTTGTAGGTTTTATGGCAATAACTATGGGAAGATCGGATAACGGCTATCTGACAATTATAATGCTGTTTATGTGCCTGCCCTTGGCAGCTTTTTCAAATATAGACAGGTTGAGAAGGTATTTTACAATACTTGCAAGCTATGTGACCGTAATTAAGATAATACAAATTATTGAACTGTCCATGGGAGATAAGATAATCAGATTACAAGGAATCTATACCTATATATCGGGATTTGCTTATTTGAATCAAATTGTCCTGGCACTTTGGGTGATTACAGCCATAATTTTTATAGTAGAATACAGAATGACAAAAATTGAAAGGCTTTCTACAAAGCTTAAAATATCAAAGCCTCTTACAATTACCTGGTCGGTATTTATAATACTTGCCTCAGTTATAGCATTGTTTATAATATATAAAGTAAATGTGGGAGAAATTGTTATCAATAATCCGGTAATTGAATATTTGAAATTTGACGACAGTTGGGGAACTTTCAGAGGATATATATGGAGAGCCTGCATAGAGGAGTATAACAAACTCAGTTTTATACATAAAATATTCGGTACCGGACCGGACACCTTCGGTATATATATGGTTAAGGATTTGGCAAGGCACAATGATATGTTTACCGTTACAGGTCAGATATTTGACTCTGCACACAATGAGTACCTACAATATTTATTTACCATAGGACCTATAGGTTTGGCAGCTTATCTTACCGCACTTTTATCTACTATATATGCACTTATAAAAAAAGGATCGGATAATAAATACATGGTGGCTGTAGCTATGCTTATCATGTGTTATATGTCTCAGGCAGTGGTAAATATTAACCTTCCGATAAGCACACCTATTCTTTGGGCATTTTTAATGATAGCAAAAGCAATGCTCAGAAAAGAAAATATAGATTCAAAATAAAGAAAGGGTTCAGGTATGAAGAAAATAAATTTAATAGTAAAGACGGCAATTTTAGCAATGGTTTTGCCGGTGCTTATACCGGCAGGAGTTAAAGTGGCAAGTTTATCTATAGGTTCAAGTATAGTTGCTTCTGCGGCAACCGGAAGTAATGCAACCTCAGGCAATGCAACTCAAAGTAACGGTCGTCGCAGAGGCGGTGATGGCGGTTCAAGCAGCCGTGGAGCCTCGGGAGTAAGAGCTGACAGCAACAATAATTCAATAAGCAGATTAAGCATAGGTGCATGGATGCAGGATGATAAGGGCTGGTGGTACAGAAGTTATGACGGAAGTTATCCCAGATTCAGGTGGATGGAGCTTGCTTATGACGGTCAGACAGACTGGTATTATTTTGATGAACAAGGCTACATGCTTACCGGCTGGAGAAATATAAATAATAAGTGGTATTTTCTTTTTGAAAAAACCGGAGGCAGAGCATTAAAAGGAGCTATGGCAAAGGGTTGGATACAGATCAACGGTAAATGGTATTATCTGTATGGTAAGAATGAAGGTGACAATCCGGAAGGCTCTATGGCAAAAGGCTGGGTACAGGTTAACGGCAAATGGTATTATCTGTATGAGAAGGGTGAAGGTAACAAACCGGAAGGCTCTATGGCGGCAAATACTACTATAGGCAGATATCGTGTTGATGCGGAAGGTGCCTGGGTGAAGTAGTGCCTTATACACTGCGATGTCAAGTTATATGGGTTCCTGTGCGGTTTTGTATTAGCTGCTGGGTAGTAAAATAAGCAAAGACACTATTTATTTCAATTACAGTCAAAGTACTGTTAATACAAAAACACTCCTTATTTCAATCATAGTTAAGCTGCTGTGAATAAAGTTTGTAACTCACTTTATCACCGGCACCGCTGCTAAAAGATTAAATAAGGAGTGTTTTTTGTTAGGTGCATATTATACATGTATATCCATCCGCTTACTGCCGACAATCTTCATCCGATTTATAAATAAAATTCAAATATTTTAAGTTTTTCGGTGAAGATGAATGACCTACAGGGTGTAAGCGGATGGCAACAATACCATACAAAAGCGGCATCTACTCTTCAAGGCAGTAGTCCATAAGTCCGCCTATAAATTTCTTGATCTTAAAATTAGCCTTGCTGGAACTTTTACCGCATATAAAGTTGATTTCGGTTCTCATTTGCTCAAATCCGAACAGTCTGTCCCCATACTCGTTATATATAGGATCCGCATAATCCTCTATACCACGCATAGCAAGAGAAGTTATAGCGGCACTTGTAGCACGTCTTATACGCTGCTCTATGCTCTTTGGATTATCACCGAGTTTATCACACAAATCACGCATAGGAATATCCCTTATATCAAGCCCTTTTTCTAAAAGATAGCTGATAATATTTATGATATCCTTAGAGCCTGTCTCACTTATAATACCTATATCTCTTAATATAGTCCTGAGCTTACGAAGATACCTGTCCAGTGAATCATCTTTGTAACTTTCGGGAGTAACCTCCGGCACAGGTTGTATAGGCAGCGGAGCTACAGGAACGGTATTAAGGTTGGCATTGCTGAGTTCTATAGCACGCTTTAGTAAATTGCCCATTTCCAAGTTTTTGAGTATATTGGAAAGTTCTGTATCATTTACCGGCTTATGAAGCACAAATTCCACACCTTGTAAGTAAAGCTCATCCAAAATAAACTCGTCCTTACCCTGCAATAATACTAACAAACGAGCATCCGGAGCCATACTTTTAAGTTTACTTATGTACGCATAAATCTCCCTTTGAACAAGTTTGATATCACATATTATAACATCGGGTCTTTTTTCATCCAGATTGTCTATGGTAGCTTCCTTCCAAGTATCGGAACTGCCGACAATATCTCCAAGATTTTGCTCTGTAATAAGCCTTTTGAGTCGAGCTTTAAGAGCTGCGATACATTCTACCAGATAAATTTTCATAAATTATGTTCCTTTACCAATTATTATAATATTCAGAAGAGTTTTAAAATATTCATATAACGATATATATCAGTTAGATACCTTTATATACGTTATATAATAGCAACAAATTTAACGATATACAAGCCCTTTGTTTGTAGAAAATTGTAACTTTAACAAAAAATAATAGAAAAAGTGCTTTTTTAATGATTTACAAAAATAATACTTGTTGCCATAGTGTAAGCGTGTTATATTATACAAG
>CAJPUK010000060.1 GCA_905373785.1 uncultured Johnsonella sp.
TTAGTACCGCTGCGAGGCTTTAGTTAAGGGAGCGTGTCCAAGGCAAGATATGTTTGTAACGGTTTATGTGATAGGCAAACCATTATTGTCACAACTCCTTGTTATAGTATGTATTATTATATGGTATAGCAGATATAGCTGCTTTATGTAGTATGAACTTGAATTTTTTGAAAAACATAGTAAAATTACCCTAAGCTTTTAAAGTGGGCTGTTTTTACAGCTCCCTTTATTCAGTTTATTGGAAAGTTATAGAAGTTTGTATACAAACAGATATCTTGCTTCGGATAGTTTGTGTTAACTTTGCCTAATGGCTTGGTAAAGCAGATAGTGAAGGTTTAGGATCGTCATTGCAGGGTATTGTTAATTTATATAGTGCAGGACAGTTCTTGACTTTTTAATAGTAAGATATGAAGAAAGATGTAAAGAAAAAAGTCAAATGCGGCTGTACCGCCAAGTGCCGGTCAGCCTTTATATTATAGTTACTTAAGCAGTTTTAATAAGGGGGTTTTTATGAAGGCAAGGTTGGGAATTATTGAAGGAGACGGCATAGGTCCGGAGATTGTAACACAGGCTAAGAGGGTTTTGGAAAAGATAGCTTCAGTTTATGGACATACCTTTGAATATATTGATATAGATATGGGAGGTTGCTCCATAGATAAGTACGGGACTTCGCTTACGGATGACAATCTGGCACTTGCCAAAGCCTGTGATGCGGTTTTGCTTGGAGCGGTTGGCGGTGATACTTCCAATAAAGCTTGGTATGGTATAGATGTTGATAAAAGACCTGAAGCCGGACTTTTGAAACTCAGAAAGGGGCTTAATTTATTTGCCAATCTAAGACCGGTATATCTTTATAAAAGTCTTGCAAAGGCTTGTCCACTGAAAGAGGAAACGGTAAAGGACGGCTTTGATATAATGATAGTAAGGGAACTTACCGGAGGCTTGTATTTCGGAGAAAGAAGTACAAGAGTTGAGAACTCAAAAAGAATAGCCACGGATACTCTTAATTACAGTGAGGACGAGATCAGAAGAGTCGCTATAAAGGCATTTGAGCTGGCAACAAAAAGAAAGGGTAAGCTTACAAGTGTAGACAAGGCAAATGTACTGGATTCATCAAGGCTTTGGAGAAGTGTGGTCGAAGAAGTGGCAAGAGATTACAGTGAAGTTAAACTAAGTCATATGTTGGTGGATAACTGTGCCATGCAGCTTATAGTAAATCCATCTGAATTTGATGTAATACTTACTGAAAATATGTTCGGAGACATACTTTCAGATGAGGCAAGTGTGCTTACCGGTTCAATAGGAATGTTAAGTTCAGCAAGCCTTAACGATACAAGCTTCGGTCTTTATGAGCCAAGTCACGGTTCGGCTCCCGATATTAAGGGTAAAGGTATAGCCAACCCTATAGCTACTATTATAAGTTCGGCAATGCTTCTTGGTATTTCTCTTGGACTTGATAAGGAAAGAAGGGCGGTTGAGGCTGCGGTTGAGGGGGTGCTTGAGTCCGGTGCAAGAACTATAGATATAAGTGAAGATAAGAAAGATTATTTGGGTACAAAAGAAATAACCGATTTAATACTGGCGAATATACACTAGGGTATAGTATCATTGACATTTAATTAATACCGATAACAGTAAAGTAAATCTCAAATCTATTTATTATTATATTTGCTGTAATCTATTAACAAAATAGTAATAAGGCTAAATATCAACAATACAATAAACTAAGGTAATGTTTTGATGATATTTAGGATTTGTCTTAAAACGATAATTATTGAGATGCCGGTAGGTTAAATATCACAGGTCAATACACCAATATATGCAATTTATAATGTAGCAAAACCAACAACAAGCATTTAAAAGATGCTTACTTAATATATATGATATAAATTAGTTACAGTCCGCTTAGTAGATATATATGTATAATATAAATTTGAAAGCAAGCTTTCATTTGATGTATTATACATATATATATAAGTCGGCTTAACTGTAAGATAAATCATAAAGAAAGAGGAAATTAATTTTATGCAATCCGATAAGATGAAAAAAGGTATGCAGCAGGCTCCCGGTCGTTCATTGCTCAATGCACTGGGATTTACTGCGGAGGAAATGAAAAAACCTATTATAGGTATTGTAAGTTCATTTAATGAGATAGTTCCGGGGCATACCAATATAGATAAACTTGTAGATGTTATTAAACTTGGAGTTGCCGAGGCGGGCGGTATGCCTTTAGTATTTCCGGCGATAGCGGTATGTGACGGTATAGCCATGGGGCATGTGGGTATGAAGTACTCGCTTGCGACCAGAGATCTAATAGCCGACTCTACGGAGTGTGTGGCTATGGCACATCAATTTGACGCCCTGGTTATGGTGCCTAATTGTGATAAGAATGTACCTGGACTTTTAATGGCAGCGGCAAGACTTAATGTGCCGACTGTATTTGTAAGCGGCGGTCCTATGCTTGCAGGAAGAATCAAGGGACAAAAGACCTCGCTTTCAAGTATGTTTGAGGCGGTAGGCTCCTATGCGGCAGGCTTTATGGATTTGGATGAGGTTATGGATTATGAGAAAAAGGTATGCCCTACCTGCGGCTCCTGCTCAGGTATGTATACTGCCAATTCCATGAACTGTCTTACAGAGGTGCTCGGTATGGGATTAGAGGGAAATGGAACCATACCGGCGGTGTATTCCGAAAGATTAAGGCTTGGCAAAAAAGCGGGATATGCGGTAATGGAAATGCTTGAAAAAAATATAAGACCCAGGGATATTATGACTAAGGAAGCATTTATGAATGCCTTGGCTATGGATATGGCACTTGGTTGCTCTACCAACTCAATGCTGCATTTGCCGGCTGTGGCTTATGAAGCCGGAGTGCATCTGGATGTTGATATAGCCAATGAAATAAGTGCAAGAACGCCTAATCTTTGTCACCTTGCTCCGGCAGGACATACATACATGGAGGATTTGTATGCAGCAGGCGGAATATATGCAGTTATGCATGAGCTTTCAAAGAAAGACTTAATAAACCTTGATTGTATGACGGTTACCGGAAAAACCGTAGGAGAGAATATAGCACATTCAAGAATCTTAGATGAGGAGACTATAAGACCGATAGAAAATCCCTATTCCAATACCGGAGGCATAGCTGTGCTTAGAGGAAATATAGCACCTGAGTCCTGCGTGGTAAAAAGAAGTGCGGTGCTTGATTCAATGTTAAAGCACAGCGGTCCGGCTAGAGTATTCGACTGCGAAGAGGATGCGGTAGCGGCTATAAAAGGCGGAGATATAGTATCAGGTGATGTAGTGGTTATAAGATACGAAGGTCCAAAGGGCGGTCCGGGTATGAGGGAGATGTTAAATCCTACCTCAGCCATAGCCGGAATGGGACTTGACAGTACAGTAGCACTTATTACTGACGGAAGATTTTCAGGTGCA
Organism: uncultured Johnsonella sp.; assembly: GCA_905373785.1. Taxonomy (GTDB): domain Bacteria; phylum Bacillota; class Clostridia; order Lachnospirales; family Lachnospiraceae; genus Johnsonella. Next base: position 3,436 of record CAJPUK010000060.1, read on the forward strand.
AGCCGTGGAGCATCAATCGGTCATGTGGCACCTGAGGCGGTATCCGGCGGTCCTATAGGTTTACTGAAAGACGGAGATATTATAGATATAGATATCAATGCAAATACTATAAATGCCAGAGTAAGTGAGGAAGAGTTTGAAAAAAGAAGGAAAGAGTGGAAGCCTCGTATAAACGAAGTGGGCGGTTACCTTAAAAGATATAGAAAGCTGGTAACAAGCGCACCCAGAGGAGCAATACTTTCTATAGAAGATTAGTTTATGCATTAATAAAGATTTTTGAAAGGCAGGAGAATGTTATGGCAATGTTAAAAGGGGCGGAAATAGTTATAGAGTGTTTAAAAGAACAGGGAGTTGATACTGTATTCGGTTACCCGGGCGGTGCTATACTTAATATATACGATGCATTATATAAAAATTCGGATACAATAAGACATATACTTACCGCACATGAGCAGGCGGCATCCCATGCGGCGGACGGCTATGCAAGGGCAAGCGGCAAGGTTGGAGTATGTTTTGCTACCAGTGGACCGGGAGCTACCAATATAGTGACGGGTATAGCTACCGCCTATATGGATTCAATCCCCATAGTAGCAATTACCTGTAATGTTGCTAAAAACCTGCTCGGCAAAAATTCTTTTCAGGAGATAGATATTTGCGGCGTAACCAAGCCGGTTACCAAGGCTAATTTTCAGGTAAAAGACGGCAACGAATTGGCGGATACAATACGAAATGCTTTTGAGATAGCAAAAAGCGGTCGTCCGGGACCGGTACTTATAGATATAACCAAAGATGTTACCGGAGATTCTTTCGAATATGAATTTAAGGAAATATCAGCGGATACCGATAAAAAGATAGAGGTAAATGAAAAAGATATAGATGAACTTATAGACTTGATAAATAAGTCGAATAAGCCTTATATATTGGTAGGCGGAGGAGCTATATCCTCAGGTGCCGCCGAGGAGGTGACCGCACTTGCCCATAAGATAAATTCACCTCTTGCCAACACCATAATGGCAAGAGGAGCATTTTCGTCTTATGATGAATTATACACCGGAATGGTGGGAATGCACGGAACCAAGACCAGTAATCTCGGTATATCCGAGTGCGATCTGCTTATAGTTATAGGTGCAAGATTTTCAGACAGAATTATAGGTAATTCTTCCAAATTTGCGGTAAAATCCAATATTGTGCATATAGATATAGACTCGTCAGAGATAGGGAAGAATGTAGCCGTATACAAAGGTATAGTGGGAGACGCCAAAGAGGTACTTAAAAAACTCAACTCTAAGCTTACACCCAAAAGACATGATGAGTGGATCGCTCATATCAATAAGCTAAAGGAAAGGCATCCTCTAAAGTATGATGCTAATAAACTTACCGGTCAATATGTTATAGAGGTTTTGGATAGAATAAGCCCCGAGGATACTATAGTTGTTACTGAAGTAGGGCAGCATCAAATGTGGACCTCACAATTTTACAATTTCTCAAAACCCAGAACCTTCCTTACCTCAGGCGGTCTCGGTACTATGGGCTACGGACTTGGGGCGGCTATGGGAGCAAAGGTGGCTTTTCCAAAAAGACTTGTGGTAAATATTGCCGGAGACGGGTGTTTTCGTATGAATTTTAATGAAATAGCAACTGCGGTAAGAAATAATATTCCTATAGTGCAAGTAGTTATAAATAACCATGTGCTCGGTATGGTAAGACAGTGGCAGGATCTGTATTACGGAAAGAGGTACTCGCATACCACCCTGGTTGATAAGGTTGATTTTGTAAAGCTTGCAGAGGCTATGGGAGCTAAGGCATACAGGATAACAAAACTTGAAGAGGTAGTTCCTGTACTTACGGAAGCTATCAAGCAAAAAGAACCGGTAGTGGTAGACTGTCAAATAGATTCGGACATCAAGGTGTTCCCTATGGTATCACCGGGAGCGGCTATTTCCGAAGTGTTTGATGAGAAAGATATGTAGTGGTCGAAATCTATTTAAGCTTTAGGCGTTTTCTAAAGCTTAAATAAATCAGAATGGCTGCCTGTATCTACTAAAGTAAGTGTAAGTATGTCATCTTCAATCAGGTATATAAGCAGCCAATCAGGTTGTATATGACATTCACGAAAATCCGAAAATTTACCTTTTAAGCTGTGATCTTTATATTTTGGATCAAGAGCATTGCCCTGACGCAGCTCATCAATTACTTTATCCAAAGCCGAAACATCAAGCCCACGCTTTAATATACGCTTATAACTTTTTTATAAGCAGCTGTAAATTTTACTGTATACATTAGTCGGATAAAAGAGCTTTTTTCAACTCTTCCATAGAGGAATATCCCTTGATGTCAGGATTTCGAGATATACTTTTGGCTTCATCCATTGCATTAAGTGTTTCTTCATTATATTCAGGAAGTGCCACATTAAAAGGTAGTCCTCTGTGGAGAATACATTGGCGAAGAAAAATATTAACGGCAGAGGACATATCCATACCAAGTTCATTGAAAAGACTGTTGGCTTGTTTTTTTATATCCGTATCTATACGGATTTGGGTGGGGCTTGTTGCCATTGTTATCATCTCCTTTTTGATTACAATAATAATACAAACAGTATACATTGTCAAATAGATCTAAACTCAAATAAATTGTTACAGCTTGGGTAGGTCACTCATCTTTGTCAAAAAAGATAAAAGAGTTTAATTTTTATTGCAAACAAACTGTAACTGAAGTGTTACTTTCTATAAAAAATAAAATTGATTTATTATTGACAAATAAATATTAAAAATATAGAATGTTTTTAACAATAAAAGTGCGTAGTGTATTGTTCGCAAGATATTTGCCCAAATTCGTTGATGATTCTTGTAGGTGTAAAGTCAGCTAAGTGTATGGCATGGCATGCTGACCGGCTAAAGTTAAGCACCCGTAGAAATCAGTAGGATTTGGGTAATTATTTAGGAAATGATGCATTAAGGCTTTTTGATGGGCAACGTATAGGCGATTGCCCTATTTTTCATATTTTGGAGGAGGGTTATTATGAAAGAAGTATATAATTTCAGTGCAGGTCCTGCGGTATTGCCTAAGGAAGTGTTAAAGGAAGCAGCGGACGAGATGCTTAGTTACGAAAATAGCGGTATATCCGTAATGGAAATGAGTCACAGATCCAAGACTTTTAATAAGATTATTACCGAGGCGAAAGAAGATTTAACAGAGCTTCTTAATATACCTTCCAATTACAAGGTATTATTCTTACAAGGCGGAGCACATCAGCAATTTGCCATGGTGCCTCTTAACTTAATGAAGAATAAAAAGGCGGACTATATACTTACAGGTCAATGGGCTAAGAAGGCTTATAAAGAAGCTTTAATATATGGAGATGCCAAAGTAGTGGCTTCAAGTGAGGATAAGACCTTTTCCTACATACCCGATTGCAGCAACTTGGATATAGCAAAAGATGCGGACTATGTGCATATTTGCGAAAATAACACTATTTACGGTACAAAATTCCATACCCTGCCTAATACAAAGGGTAAGGATTTGGTGGCAGACCTTTCTTCCTGCATACTTTCAGAGCCTATAGATGTAAGTAAATATGCCCTGATTTATGCCGGAGCACAAAAAAATGTAGGTCCTGCCGGAGTGGTTATAGTAATTATCAGAGAAGATCTCATAAGGGAAGATGTGTATGAGAAGACTCCGACCATGCTTAAATATAAAACACATGCCGACAATGATTCCTTATATAATACACCTCCTACCTACGGCATATATATATGCGGTAAAGTATTTAAGTGGCTTAAGGCAAAGGGCGGACTTGGCAAAATACAGGAACTTAATAAAAAGAAGGCGGCTATACTTTATGACTTTCTTGACGAAAGCAAATTATTTAAGCCTACAGTAAGAAAAGAGGACAGATCTTATATGAATGTGTGCTTTGTAAGCGGCGATGCCGAGCTTGATGCCAAGTTTATAGCGGAGGCTGCAAGTGCGGGCTTTGTAGAGCTTAAGGGGCACAGAAGTGTAGGCGGCATGAGGGCGAGTATATATAATGCCATGCCGATAGAGGGTGTTGAAAAACTGGTAGAGTTTATGAGGGATTTTGAAAGCAGGAATTAAGGGGGAAATATGAAAAAGATACATTGCTTAAACAGCATATCAAAGGTGGGTTTGGACAGTTTTAGCGAGGATTATACATTTACGGATAATATATCAGAGGCAGGTGCACTTTTAGTACGCTCCGCTTCTTTGCATGATACCGAGTTTTCAGGGGACTTGGTGGCAATTGCAAGAGCCGGAGCAGGGGTCAATAATATACCGGTAGACAGGTGTTCCGAAGAAGGAATAGTGGTATTTAACACTCCGGGAGCCAATGCCAATTCCGTAAAGGAGCTTGTGATAGCTGCCATGCTTATAGTTGCAAGAGATGTAATAGGCGGTATAGAGTGGGTAAAGTCAGTAATGGATAACCCGAATATAGCTAAGGAAGTGGAAAAAGCCAAATCAAGATTTGCCGGGCATGAAATAAAGAATAAAAAACTTGGAGTTATAGGACTTGGAGCTATAGGTTCAGAGGTAGCTAATGCCGCATCATCTCTTGGTATGGAGGTGTACGGCTATGATCCCTATATGACGGTAAATGCCGCCTTCAGGCTTTCAAGAAGGGTACATCCGGTAACTGATATACATAAAATATATGAAAATTGCGACTATATAAGTCTTCATATGCCGCTTACGGATGAAAATACCGGAATGATCAATGAAGAGAGCCTAAGTCTTATGAAGGATGAGGTGGTTATACTTAACTTTTCAAGGGATAAGCTGGTAAATGATGAAGATATGGCTAAGGCACTCAAATCAGGCAAGGTAAAAAGGTATGTAACGGACTTTCCGAATGAGCATATAAGAGATATGGAAGGAGTACTTGCAATACCTCATCTTGGAGCTTCTACGGAAGAGAGTGAAGATAATTGTGCACTTATGGCGGCTGAAGAGTTAATGGATTATATAGAAAACGGAAATATTACAAACTCCGTTAATTTTCCGAATTGCGACATGGGCATATGCAGAGTAACTTTAAGAGTAGCTCTTTTGCACTCCAATAAGCCTAACATGATAGGTCAGATAAGTGCCGTACTTGCGGCAAAAGACATTAACATATCAGACCTTACCAATAAGAGTAAGGGAAAATACGCCTATACCTTGGTGGATCTGGACAGTGAGCTTGACGAAGATGCCGAAGCTGCACTTAAGAAAATAGACGGTATGAAGAGGGTCAGGAGGATATATGCTTAATATAAAACCATTTGCCTGTGTAAGACCTACAAAGGATATGGCAAAGAAGACTGCCGCCCTGCCCTACGATGTATATAACAGAAAGGAAGCTAAGGCTTATGTAAAAGATAAGCCTTACAGCTTTCTGCGTATAGACAGACCTGAGACGGCTTTTGACGAAGACTTTGATATGTATAGCGAGGAAGCTTACAAAAAAGCTAAGGAGCTTCTTGAAGGTGATATGGAGGCGGGAATATATATAAAGGATAATGAAGAAGCTTATTATATATATGAACTTACTATGAATTCTCGCAGCCAAAGCGGTATAGTAGCCTGTGCATCAATAGATGATTATGTGGAAAACAGAATTAAAAAGCATGAGAATACCAGAGTACAAAAAGAGTTGGACAGAATAAGGCATATTGACACATTGTCAGCCCAAACCGGAGCTATATTTCTGGCATACAAAAGCTGTGCCGTGTTAAAAAATATTATAGAAAATAAGAAAAAAGAACAGCTGCTTTATGACTTTACATCCGATGACAAAGTAAAGCACAGGGTATGGAAGATTACCGATGCACAGACTATAAAGAACATAAAGGAAGCCTTTGCCAAAATGGAGGGGGCTTACATAGCAGACGGGCATCACAGGGCAAGCAGTGCGGTCAAGGTAGGGCTTGAGAGAAGAAAGGCTAAGGACTATGTAGCCGGTGGAGAATCCGATTACTTCTTATCAGTTCTTTTTGACGAGGAAGAACTTTATATCATGCCTTACAACAGGGTTGTAAAAGATCTGGCAGGGCTTAGTAAGGATGAGTTTTTAGAAAAACTTAAGGCTGATTTTGATATACAAAGACTTGAGGCTGCATTTGAGCCTGATGAAGCCAAAACTTTCGGAATGTATATTGATAAAAACTGGTATAAGCTTGAGTTAAAGAATAAGGAGAGCAGGGGGCTTATAGAGGATCTTGATGTATCCATACTTGAAGAGTTGGTGCTTAAGCCTATTTTAAACATAAAGAATACAAGAACTGATGATAGAATAGTCTTTGTAGGAGGTATCCGAGGGCTTAAGGAGCTTGAAAATATGGTTGACTTAGGTATGGCAGCGGCTTTTTCCATGTATCCTACAAGTATAGGAGAGCTTATCAGTGTAGCCGATGCCAATCTTTTAATGCCGGCAAAGTCTACATGGTTTGAACCTAAGTTAATGAGCGGTCTTTTTATACATGAGATATAGTTTTGAGTAAAAAATTAAGGCTGTCTTTATAAAGAACTTAAGCAACCGGTATATAATTTTTACAGGTATAAAAAGAAATGTAGTGTAGTACATCATTGGCATTTAATTAATATCGGCAATAGTGGAGTAAATCTTACTTTAACAGGAGAAGATATGAGTAAATATGAATTTTTAGACGGACTTAAGAAGGCTTTGGCTTCTACCAACAATCAAAGACTTATTAATGAAAATTATGAATTTTACAGAAATTATATAGAAGAGGAGCTTAAGAAACAAAGATCCGAAGAAGAAATAATGGAAGAGCTTGGAGATCCCAGACTGATAGCAAATTCTATAAAGGAAGCTGCCGGAATAGATGATGAGTTTGCACATGAGGAAGAACCGAAGACTTTTTATACTACTTATAGTGAGGACAGCAGGCAGGGTGAAGAGACTGACTATGGCAGGGTCAGAGGCTTTAGCGTAAGTGGAACAAAGGCTAGGCTCATACTTTTTGGGATTTCTGCACTGCTGATGATTATTTTAATATTGCTTATATGGCTTATAGGAAGCTTGATTTATATATTTGCGCCGGTGATACTTATAGTAATAGTAGTGCTGTGGTTGGTGCACCTCTTTAATGGAAGGTAGGTTGCTCAGCCCTTTCCTTGCTGCATTTGACAACATAAAAAGTCAGCTGTTTCTTGCGGGCTGCGATTAAATAAACACTCCTTATTTCAATTCTTGTAGCGCTTAGTACTGTTAATAAATTTGTCGAAACCTTATTAACGCTACTGCGAATATGATTGAAATAAGGAGTGTTTTTGATCAATGGTTTATGTTGTAAGTTAAGCATCATTGCTATATCACAGCAGTTCACAAAAACTTCAAAAAAGTAATTAGAATAAAACACTTGACATCTAAAATGAAAAAGATTATACTATCGCTCGTAACATTTGCTTAACAAATTAGAATTAAAAAAGAAACAGGTAAGGATATATTTATCTAAAGTAACAAAAGCAAATGAAGTTGAAAAAGATAATACAGGCTCAGCAAAAGGACAGCATTGAAGTCCGAATTTGTGGAAAGGTTCATAGTAAATATTCGTATAAGCTGAGCAAATAAGTTAAGGAGATAATTACATGAAGTTTAATAAAATTGTAGCAATGGGAATACTGAGTTTAAGCTTAGTTGCAGGTTCTGCCGTACCGGCATTTGCCGATACGACAGGTGAAGATATGATAGTAACAATTGATTCCGATACTGTTAATATCTATAAGGATGTGGAGTTTACAACAGTCCTTACAGTAGGCAAGAAAGCGGAAGAGTATGACCTTATACAAAAACTTCCCAATAATTTGATTAAGATATCGGTAAACGGCTCAGAAGCCTACATAAGCCTTGATCAGGGTGCAAGTGTAAATCCGAAAGTAACAGAAGAAGAAAAGGCAGAGGCGAGGGCAGCTGCAAGTATTAAAGCACAGAGAGAAGATGCTGTAAGGTATGCACTTGGCTTTGTAGGTTCAAGATATGTATACGGAGGTTCTACACCTTCAGGATTTGATTGTTCAGGTTTTGTACAATATATACTTAGGAACTCAACCGGAGTGAGTCTTCCGAGAAACTCGGCAAGTCAGTCATTTGTGGGAACTCAGATAGATGCTTCACAGATGCAGCCGGGGGATTTGATATTTTATGCAAGAGGCGGTATAGACCATGTAGCTATGTATATAGGTGATGGAAGAATAGTGCATGCTGCCAATGAAAGAATGGGAGTAACTACAGCAGCTTGGAATTACAGAGCACCTGTAAAAATCATGAGAGTTATCGGCGCATAAGTTTATAAATAAGCAATACTTTGCGGTATATACAGTTGATATAAATATTTTAATAAGCATAGATTAAAATAATACAGTGTATTATCAAATTAAATATAAGAAATAGTCCAAGGGATTAAAAGCTTGGGCTATTTTTATTTATCGGGGAGTTGACAACATAAACAATTATGCTTATAAAAAACTCCGTATAATTCAATCATACTCGCAACCCTTTTTCAAAGCTTCGACAAATTCACACAGACTGCGGAACTCGCTTGTCCACCCAAAAACGGTGGACTGACGCTCAAACAAGTCCTCGTCTGTGGAATTTGTATCTCGCTTTATCAAAAGGGTTAACCGCTAAAAAGATTGAATTATACGGAGTTTTTTATCTTCCCGGCACACCACTGTTACAAAAGATTAGTGCTGTGTAGGTATATTTATAATTGTTTATGTTGTCAAAGGGGAAGGGAAGGGGGAAGTGTGGCAGCGACTTTTATTCAAATCTTAAAAACAATCGTTCCTATAGGGAATGTGGCATTAGATAAAAGTGTGCCTACACCTCTCCCCCTCCGCCGGCACCTTAGGCACATAAACCGTTAAACTATCTTGCCAAGGACAA
>CAJPUK010000061.1 GCA_905373785.1 uncultured Johnsonella sp.
TTCTTTCTGTACCAAAGTAAGAAACAAAGCACCAAAAGATTCCAGAAAGACTCGTAAAGAAAGGTCGGATGCACCTGTATGTACGGTATCTCTCCCACATAAACTATGTGATCTATCAAGTCTTTCGTAATCATACTCGGGTTTACAAGTTCCCTTTTTATCTGCATGGCAAAGAGTGAGTCGGTGTAACCTCCAAAGGCTTCCATATTAAAAAAATTTCCCCATCTTCCCAGTATCTGACCTACCAAAAGCCCTAAGACAGCGGTATCCGCCATAGAAATAAAGCTTTGTTTTTTCTTTTTACAATACACATATAAGGTAATCGCCGCTCCGATTATCGCCCCGTATATAGCCAAACCGCCGCCTCTTATATTAAATACTTGAAGCAGGTCGTTTTTATATAGATCCCAAGAAAATACAACATAATAAATTCTCGCACCCAAAATAGCACTTACTATACCGTAAATAGCAAAATCTACATAAATGTCCGGGTTCTCACCTCTTCTTTTGGCATCCTGTATGGCAAGTTGCAAGCCTAAAAGTATGCCTATTCCTATGATAATACCGTAAAAAGCTATTCTAAATCCGAATATATCGATATGGTTTACCATCTTCTGTATTCGAATTCCCAGATTAACAAAACTTAAGTCATATCCTCCCATCAAAAACCTCCAAAACTAAACATTTATTCGCATTATAGCACAAGGGCTTTTATTTGTCAGTAATTTATAAACTTGCCCTGTTTTATTATAGTTTAGGTGGTTTAGATATGTTAGCACATTGCATTTAAGCTCTGATTAGTGTATAATGTAGCCCACATTAAGAGCCGCTAAGCAGTCGGGTAACTCTTACTTTGTACTTGATGTGGCAGTCGGTAAAAACTCAAGGTTTAAAAACACCGTAAAATAAAGAAAAATCTAAGGAGATGTGAAAATATATGAAACTGGGAATCGTAGGACTTCCTAATGTGGGAAAAAGTACGCTTTTTAACTCTCTTACAAAGGCAGGTGCAAGTGCTGCCAACTATCCTTTTTGTACTATAGACCCCAATGTAGGTGTAGTTGCAGTTCCGGATAACAGACTTAAGGCACTTTCCAAGTTATATAATTCAAAGAAGACAACACCTGCTACTATAGACTTTGTTGATATAGCCGGTCTTGTAAAGGGTGCAAGTAAGGGCGAGGGACTTGGAAACCAGTTCTTGTCCAATATAAGAGAGTGTGATGCAATAGTTCATGTGGTAAGATGCTTTTCTGATGATAATGTAATTCATGTAGACGGCAGTGTCGATCCTTTGCGTGATATCGAAACCATTAATCTTGAACTTATCTTCTCTGATATAGAGATACTCGAAAGAAGGATAGCTAAGACAGCCAAGTCCGCTACAAATAATAAGGAGCTAAAAAAAGAGCTTGAAGTTTTGAAGGAGCTTAAAGATATCCTGGAAAGCGGCAAGATGGCAAGTTCATTTAGCAGTGATGATGAAGAAGTCCTGGACTTTGTTAAGTCTATAGGTCTTATAAGTTATATGCCGGTAATATATGCAGCCAATGTATCGGAAGACGATCTTGCCAATGATGCTGCGGATAATAAGTATGTGCAAACGGTAAGAGACTTCGCAAATGATGCCAATTCCAAAGTTTTTGTAGTTTGTGCAAAGATAGAAGAAGAAATCTCAGAGCTTGATGATGATGAAAAGACTGAATACCTTGAGGCACTCGGAATCAAGGAATCGGGTCTTGACAAGCTTATAAAAGCCAGTTACGACCTTCTCGGACTTTTAAGTTATCTGACTTCCGGCGAGGATGAGACAAGGGCATGGACGATTAAGAAAGGTACTAAGGCTCCGCAGGCGGCAGGCAAGATACACTCAGACTTTGAAAGGGGCTTTATAAAGGCTGAAGTTATTAATTACAAGGACTTGCTGGACTTGGGTTCAGCCTCCCTTGCCAAAGAAAAGGGACTTATGAGACTTGAGGGTAAGGACTATGTGGTACAGGACGGAGATGTAATACTTTTCAGATTTAATGTATAATACCGCTTTTCATATAAATATCGGGGCTTTTTACATTAAGAATGAAATACATAAATATAGGCAAGTAACACTATATAAAATAGTATTTTCTTTTAATATAAAAGCCCCTTTTGATACTTGCCTTAACTCAATTTTTATTTATGCATTACCCCGGTAATCATTTACCCTGTTTTTAATACATAGCACTAAGGAAATATAGATGTATATATACAATATTTCTATTAAAAGCAAGTTTTCATTCATCATATTGTACATATATTATTTACTTATCAAAACTACAACAGTCTGATAAAAAATTTCTGCCTATTTGTCGTATTTTTATTGACAGTTTACGATCTGTGTGCTAATATATCAAAGTCCTTTAGGGGAATAGTTCAATGGTAGAGCAACGGTCTCCAAAACCGTAAATGGGGGTTCGAGCCCCTCTTCCCCTGCTATAAAAAGCCTAATGCTTATAAATCAAACATTAGGCTTTTTACCGTTTTAATCTTAAAAATACTTTGTCCTATCTCTTATTGTCAGTTAACAGCAATTAACTATTAAAAAATATTAAGATGAAATATATCACTGAGTACATAATGCAGACAATATCTTTAATATTATTATCCCTGCCTGTTCTTTACTCCTCCTACAATGAAAAGCACAGGTACTACCAGACCTACTAACAGCGAAGTCGCATTAAACTGAGCTCCGCTTAGCATAAATATTACATTACTTAACACGGACAGTACAGCAACTATTGCCCCCCATACTATACAAGTCATAGCCTTCTCAGGCTTTTTAGCATTAATTACACCTATAATTCCCGCAACAAGCTGAAGAGCCGAACCCACTAATGCCATTATGCAGGCAACATAATAAATACCGAAATTCACTTCATCGCTCGCCATCGCTTCCAAAGCCGCTACTCCTATAAATGCAATAATACTAACAATGATTCCGATTATGCCGCCAATAATCATCAATATTCCCGTTACCTTTAAAAACCCTGCTCCCTTAGCATTTTGTTCCATACTCGAACCTCCTTGAATATTATATATTATTTGTTACCGTTATGTAAGATAAGCACAGCAAACAATTTATCTATTTTCCTGATTGCACGCTTCAAAAATCCTTCACACAACAGGTACTATGTCTATCATTTTGACGCATACATTTAGAAAAATATTCAGAATTTTTGATACACTTATTCTTACTAACAATACACTTATAATAAGTATATCACAATTATTGTTTCTGATAAACAGTTTCTTGCCTAACTTCATCCACAATTATCAACTTGTCATCCTCTATACGATATTCAAAGTCTATGGGATTAGTATATACTTTATTGCCAATATAAGTGAATACTACATTTCTACCGTCGGCAGTATAAGCAAAATCCCCCACCATGCTGTTGTTGCCGGTCAAATCTTTATTAAAAATCATATTAACATTTTCCCTGACAACACTTCCATCCACATACGCCCATGTTCCGATAATAGAAGCTTCTTTTTTCTCATCACTTTCCACTTTTGTACTTTCCTCTTTTTGGGATGCCGTCGACTCTGTGCCCTGTGTACAAGCCGTCAAAGACAGCAAAGCAAAAACTATAACTGTTATGATTCTTTTCATTGCCAATGCCTCCTAATATTTAACCTTACCTTTATTCATATAAACCCTTATATTTAAGATTATTATAGGTATTTTTTCCTTTTTTTACCCTACCCGCACAGATAGGTTTATGAATTTTTACAGATAAAATATACTGAAGTGGCTATTTTATTATACTTTAAATCTCCATATCTTCGGGTAACTTAGGTATAATAAACCTTTGATTGGTTGCTGCAATCGCCAGTCTTGTCTTATTGGCATAGCCGGTCTTTTGCAAAATGTTTGACACATGGTATTTGACCGTATTGACCGTTATACCTCTTATTGAAGCAATCTCATCATATTCCAGACCGTCACAAATACAGCGTAAGACTTCTATCTCTGTAGGTGTTAATTCATCACTTGATGCAAGTCCGATCTTTATGCAGGGGGTCTTCTTCGGAAATATATGCTCCCCTGCCATTGTACGGTCAATAACATCAATAAGCTCTTCCTTGCTGATATCCTTGTACCAAAAACTGTCGACTGCAGCTTCTTTGGCACGTTTTAAAAATCCCGCTTCTACCATGGATGTAATAATAATTATCTTGATCTGAGCTTTCCATTCCTTTATCTCGGCAGCAGCCAAAATCCCATCCTTACTTCCGGCAGTACAGACATCCATAAGCACAAGCTCCACCGGATGTCTGTGACAACTCATAACTGCAAGAGAGGCATCGCTTATACTTGCCACAAGTCTATAGCGTTTACTGTCTGCTAAGATTCTTTCAATATTTTCCCTGGGCATTCTTTGATCTTCTACTACAAGTACATTTGTCATTTTAATCTCCATTCCGTGGGTAAAAGCCACGGCACAAATATCTGTAAAAGTATTATTCACACTGGTGTAATGTATCATTGATATTTAATTAAAACCGGAAATATTAAATCAAATTTCAGTTCTCTTTATTATACAGTGTTACGATATATCAATAAAGCAGTAATAAGACCGGAAAAGGTTTCGATGTATGCAGGTAATTACCTTTCGTATGGAATTCTTATAATCAGTTTAAAAGATGGCTTTGAAAGAATCCTCATACTTCCACCAAAGTTATTTACAATCCTAAGCAAATTTTTAAGACCTCCTTTGGGTTTAATATCTTTTGTAGGAACTTTTCCGTTATTTGTTACAATCAATACAATACATTTATCTTCTTCCTTGATACTACATTTTAATATTGTTGCATCTGCGTGCCTGGCAGCATTCGTTAGGCACTCACGTATAGCAAGTATAATAACATACTTTACTTCTTTCCACTTCTTTGTTTCAATCTTTAATCTAACCTTTACACCTATTACTCTGGCATCATGAATCAGTTCAGTCAGTTCGTTACCGCCCTCTTCCTCAACATCATACTTTATCATACTGATTGCACGGCGTAGGGGCTGTAATGCGGCATCAACTTCCTCCTGTTTTCTACCATGCAACAGAAATTGACGGATGGCTATAATCCCCGCCCCCATTTGATCATGTAGTCTTGTCTTGGCTGTAAGTATTTCATTTTCTCTTGCAATTATAAGTACATTATCCGAGAGCTCTTTGAGATTAAGTGCGAGCTTGTGAAGCTGCTTTGCCTGTTTTTTCAACTCCGTTCCCTTGTTATACAAACTTGTAACATCCGTAAAAAGCACTTCGGTATAGGTCTTGGCATCCTTTGTTTTAATTATCCTTTCACTATAGTACCATGCTCTGCCGTCAGGAAATAAAAAAGTGTTCTTTTCTTCCTCAAGTTTTTTTACAGAAGTTTTTTTACCGCAATTTTCCAATGCCTGCACGAGTTCACTATAATATTGTAAATCAGTATTTGTAAGAAAGTGAAAAAGTATTTCCATTTGTTTGTTGCAAAGTTTTACCATACCCGAGGGCAAGAAATAGCAGACTGCCATAGGTAATGTATCAACCGCCTCTTTGATGGAGCCGCTATTTAATCTGCCTCTTTGTTTAATCCGATAATAAAAATATACAATAAGTATAGTCAACAAAAACACGCAATAAATTAATAAAGTAATACCTGTTTGTTCATTAAGCCTTGTTTTCATTGCTCATCCTTCCTAAAATGTTTGCTGATATACCAAACTCCTTCATCCAATACACAACTGTCCGTATTTACAGAAAATTTTTCAAAAGAGGTATTACATTCCACTTCTATTTGAAGTTTGGGTCTTCCTTCGATAAACTTAAGTCTTACAAGTAAAAAACTTATGTCCTTTATAGCAATCTCTATTACCTTTTCAAAAAAATCATAGACAGCACAGGCATCTTTTGCCTCTATTTCCTTAGTACTATCCGTTAAAATTGAAGATTTGACATTTAATAACTCAAGATTTGAAACTGATTCCTGTAAGCACAGCACAAGATCTGAACAATCAAGCATCTTTTCTTTTTCAGAAAGAAATAAAAGATTACCTCTTCTTTTAATGTATGTGCCTACAACGGTAAGCATTGCAAGTATTTTGTTCTTATTTTCAGGCTCTGTTTCATTGTCATACAAGTCAAGTAATTCATAGAGTAAATTCACCTGCTCTTCCGTCTGCTTTTGAAGCTTTTGATAAAGTTTGTTTTTCTCCTTAAGTGCATTGATCCTAAGTTTTGCTTTATAGTTTTTTTCCTCCAATATTACATTTTCAGCAATAGTTTCTCTGTTATACTTAAGCTGTTCTATCAACTTATTTAATGAGCTTATATCTACCTTCCATATAGCATAACCGTTGGTAATTGAATGGCTGTTTAAAAGAGTATTCTCATCTATCTTAATGCTTTTTGTGCCTATTTCACACATAATGTCATAAGGTATATCAATTGCCGATACGGATGAATACTCTACTTTGAAATTTTTATTTATAATCTGTGCCCCGTAACCTCCCGCCTCAAAAAGCTCAATGTAGCCTGTATTGCTTCTTATAAGCCCACATTGAATACAGCATTCAAGAGTTGACACTATTGCAGCGGTAAACACCACATTCATATCTCTAAATACACGCAATATTTTAAAGTTGTAACAAAGAGAGTAAATAAATGCAACAATAAAAGGTACAATAGGCAACCATAAAACTTTTTTAATACCGGGAATACGACACTTGGATATTACAACAAATAAAAATGCAGCAGGCAGGCATAGCATCCATATATATATTAAAAAGTAAATGAAGCCAAAACCATGTTCGGAATCGGCATATTCCAAGTTTTCATTGAAAAATGTGAAGGCAAGCCGGTGAATGTCGTTAGTTAATACTCCTATGATAAGAATTATACAAATTGTGAACAACAAAATATTCCATCTTGGAATCCTATAATAATCGGGCTTTCCGAGTGATAAGCCTACAAAAAATGATAACAGAGGAATTAAAAGCATAGGAACATAGTAAAGATACCAAAGATATCGACATATAAGACTGCCTTCAGCAAAAATATAATACTTCATAGACCTAAATAATATCCAAAAAATCAACAAAGAAGCAATCAATTGCAAAAAAAACCTTGCCTGTGCCTGTGAAATACGCAATTGTACAGACACACCCCATGCAGCATATAAAAAAATATATATACTGGTCTGTAGTAAACCAAGGATCAGACCGGTGACTGTAGGTTGATTAGTATTAATTAAATTGATGCTTATAGCAATAACAATTAAAAACAAAATAATTATAGATATTCGAATACTTTTTATTCTTGTTTTCAGCATTGCAAGCACTCCTCTTTGAAATATATACCTGATATAATTATTTTTTGTATTATATCATACAGCAATAATTAAATAAAGGTAAAGCAGAACTATACTATGGATTTATTATGAAAAGGATTTTATTTTATGAATTGTAATGTGAAAGAATATGTGATTTAAGATCAATTTATATCAAAACACTACCTATTCCAATCTTTGTAATATTTAGTACTGCTTAAATTAAGTTATAACTTTTACAGACGAGAACTGTACAAAACGCCGATCCACCATGCTTTTTGGTGAATCGGCGAGCTTACGTTCTATAAAAAATGTCGACACTTTAAACGCCACTGCGAATTTGATTGAAATAAGGAGCGTTTTTAACTATTTTATGCCTTTTCATAAATAACAAACTCCGTTTCAAAGCCGTTATCAACTTCCGTAAAACTTTCTTTTACCTTCCATGTATCGTCTATTTGCGGAAAGTATGTATCCGCCTCAAAACTTGCATTTACCTTGGTAAGCAAAAGCCTGTCCGCAAGATTATTTTCCATAAATTGTTTATAGATTTGACCTCCGCCCATGATAAATATTTCTTTTGCTTCCTCATTTTTATTAAGAAGTTCCTTTGCCAGCAAAACCGCACTTTCAGTATTATTTGCCACATAAGCACCTTCACAGGCAAAGTCCTTGTCCCTGGTGATTACTATACTTATTCTTTTAGGCAGCGGTCTTACAGGCAGACTTTCAAAGGTTTTTCTTCCCATAATAACTACTTGATTTAATGTGGCTTCCTTAAATCTTTTAAGGTCATTTGGCAAATGGCATAAGAGCTTATTGTCCTTTCCAAGTGCATTGTTTTTATCTATTACAGCTATAATCGATATCATATTTTCCTTGATTTCCTCCCTATATTGCAAGTTCAAATTCCAGTTTTTCCATCGGAGTATAGTTTATAAGTTCAAAATCCTCCGCTTCAAAATCATAAAAGTTATTTTTTGAAGTGTTTAATAAAAGTATAGGCTTAGTTTCTTTTTTAGGCAAGTTTTCATATCTTTCAATTAAAATCTTCGCCTTATCAAAATGCCTGTCATATATATGCAAGTTTTGCACCAAATGTGAGAAATTCCCGACTTCATAACCGCAGTGTCTTGCTACCATAAGCATAAGTGCCACATACTGCATTTTATTAATATGACCGGCTACAAGATAATCACTGCTTCTTTGTATAAGTGTCATGTCAAGGTATAACTTGGCATTCTTTTTTCTTACAGACCATATAGTTTCAAAGGCACAGGGATCAAGTCCGTGCGGCTTACCAAGATCTACATATTGCCATAGATTTATAATATGCCTTCTTCCAAAAGGATTGTCCTTTAGGTTCTTAAGCAGGTTTTCTATAAGTTTATATTCTCTTACCACTGCTCCGTATGCCTGACCTATACTTCTGTCTCCCATGTCCCAATCGTCCCACCAAGTTACATTATATTTGTTTTTTAGAAGCTCGAGATCATTGGATGCATCCTTGTAAATCCACAAAATTTCTTTTATGCCCGATTTCCATGCTATAGGTCTAAGACTTGTTATTGGAAACTCATTATTTTCTATACTATACTTTTCAAAAACTTGGGTAATGTATTTGCTGTGTGCTTTAGTACCGTCTGCATAACTCGGTCTTACTTCCTCATTAAAATCATCACAGGAATTATATAAAATTTCTTTTATATTATCCGCAAATATTTTCTCAACCAATCAACCTTCCTCCATTGCAATATTTTTCCAATCCGGCAGAGCCTGTTTAACTCGCTACTCACCCGGCGGATTTTTCAAGGCAACGACTTTCCCAGCCTGCCACTGCTATAACAAAAAAGGACTGTTGCATTTTAAGATTATTACAAAGCTATATGACGGCACCCTGCACAAATACCGCTACAACTTGTACACAACCTTTATTTTGCGACAGCCCCAAGACTTATCTTAGTTTATATTTCGTTTTGAAGCTCCAATATGATTTCCGTTACGAACTTATCTTTATTTTTAGTAGTCCAGTAATCCGTTACATATCTTTCTATAGAATATTCGTAACAACTATAACCCTTTTTATCTATCCATTCAAGCATTTTTTTATAAGTATCATTAATATTTTCATGAGCTCCCACATGATAACAGGATATAACGGTATTGCCTCCCAAGGTCAGTGTATTGTTAACACCCTGTCTTTCCACTGTTCTTTGAAAGATTTTTACACCCTTGCTTTTTCCCTTGATTTTATCAATATAAGAAGGAAAGTACATCATAACCGGTCCAAGTACCGCATTATTATTTTCTTCTATAAAATTAGTAAACTCTATATTGACTATGGACTTATTATAATTGTAGTCAAAATCCTGATTCATATATGTGTACTCGCCCAGATTAAGGTATTTGAGGGAAACATCAAGTATACCGTGCTCTATTACATTGCCGGCTTCCAATATAAGATCATGCCACTCTTTTACGGAATTATATTTTACAAATAGCGCCTTCTCTTCCACCTTCAATTCTTCAAGTTTATTATCAAATACCTTAACCAAATTAGAGTAGGTACTTCCCTCTATAAGGCTCCTCATCTCATCAAGTTTAAAACCCATTTGCTTATAGTATTTGATTACGGGAACGCAAAGAAGTGTAGACATATTGTAAAATCTATATTGATTATTCTCCACCTTATCCGGAGGCATAAGCCCTATCTCATCATAGTATCTAAGTGTCTTCTTGGAAAGTTTTGTAATTTTACTGACCTCTCCTATAGAATAATACTTATTCTTATCCATAAAACCTCCTTACAAAAACAGTCAAAATTTCTCATCAACCTCTTTGTTTTAGAACAGTTTCCGCTTCTTCCAAATTCTTATATCCATAAAAAACAGCTGTCTGAGTCTGAATCCTTTTTACTATACTCATATCATTTTTTGCCTCAAGTACATCTTTTTTATATAAAAGCAAAGTCTCGTAAGAATAAGTTTTTAACTCTCCGAAACTGTATATGGATATGGTAGCCACAGACTCTTTTGACTTATTTTTTCTCATCCTGCCGGTAATGTAAGGAAATTCCAAGGCAAACTTATCATAGTCTTCTTCAAGCATCGTGAGTATCTGCTCTATTAAGGTTAGCTTTTCCTTACCGCACTCCGGTAAATTCCTTTTAAGTACTTCCTCATAATATAGTTTATCCGTATATTCCATCATATAGGCATACTTGTCTCTTACAAGGTTTCTTCCCTCTGATAAAGCCTTATTAAGATCCGAAAGGTAGCTTTCCAAGGTCTTTTGGGAAAATGCATTATGCTGGCTACAGCGCATTATATAAAAGCTGTGCTTATCGTCCTGACAATCAGCCCTGCCGCCTAAGCCCTCAACCTTATCAAACATAGCATATTCAATATCTATTATAGTATTTATTAATGTAAGTTTATCAACTTCGGACATAAGACTCTCCTAATCAAAATCTGCCATAATATGCAAGGCGGCAATTCTTTCATCCTTTATTTGAGACATTAAAACCTTTGCATGGGTCTCAAGAAAATTATCTTCAAGTTTATATTCAAAATTTTGGGCACTTTCCTTTGCTATAAGTCTACATATAAATTCTATTTTGTCAAATTTAATAAATACCGTATCAGCATTATCCGGCATTAATATAAGTTCTTCCAATAATTCTATTACTTCTTTTAAGCTATTAAGCTCCCCAGCCCCTCTAAAAGCCCATTTATAAAAGGGCATATACTCTTTATTAAGTAAAAATACTGCTGATAAGCTCAGTTTAACAAATTCCGAAAAACAAAGATAGGCTGCCGCAAAGTCTCCTCTTCTTGCACATCTTAGATAATTATACTGTCCGGTCTGTGCCATATTGGCAAGCCTTGAGGCAAGTTTTTTCCTAAGTACATCATCCGGGTAAAAGCCCTTAAGCACTTCTCTTGCCCGAGAAAACTCCCCTCTTTCATCAAAAAATACCTTTCCGTTTACTGCGGTTGCCAAAAATCTTTCGGGTATTTTCATCCATTCTACTACATTCTTGGGAAATGCACCACAGTTAGTATATTTATGATAAAAGCTTTCTATATCAAACACTCCTACACGTCTTTGTACTATCTTTTCATGGCTATTATAGCCCATAAAACTTGAAGGCAACTCATTATAAGCTTTTTGCAAAGCCTCTCCTATACTCATATATAAGTTTCTCGGTAACCATATACAAAATCCCGGACCGAAATCATGATCTGTAGAATACTCATCATCAAAACCGAAACACTCCGAGCCTTCTCCTACCAAACCTACAGCCATTTCCCTCTTATATTGTGAAAACTTTTCTTCTATCATGGGTTTGCCATATATTTCATAATAAAGTCCGGATAATTCAAGTCCTTTCACTTTGCCCTCCCTAAAGTTTATATTCTGCTTGTAATACTATTAAGGGAGCCAAAGCTACCTATTGCAGCTACAGCTCCCTTTAATAAAAACTTTGTTAAAATTTTTAGTTTACTTACTTTTAAAATGATATACCGACAAGTCGAATTTATGCTTCTTCTTTTCTCTTTGGAAGTATGTCCTCTATCTCTACATGTGGTCTTGGGATTACGTGAACCGAGATCAACTCTCCGACTCTTTCAGCTGCTGCCGCACCTGCATCTGTTGCAGCCTTAACCGCACCTACATCTCCTCTTACCATAACGGTTACCAAACCGCCACCTACGTGCTCCTTACCTATCAAATATACATTAGCTGCCTTAACCATTGCATCTGCTGCTTCTATTGATCCGATCAAACCCTTTGTCTCTATCATTCCTAATGCATCAAACTTTGCCATATTATAATCCTCCTTAAGATTAATTAAGTTTTATTATTTTTATCATCAACGATAAACCTTTGATTTATCGTAAGTTCTATAATTATTCACCTTTTATACTTGCAGCCAAGGCTTCAACCATTTCCATAAGCTGC
>CAJPUK010000062.1 GCA_905373785.1 uncultured Johnsonella sp.
ACGTTGCCAATTTATCATACCTTGTTGTCAACTTGCAGAAATGCTTTATTTTATTGAAAGATATTTTATTAAAAAACAAGGTATTATGCAATTTTGAGTTTTAAGACACAGCCTAGTAAAATAGATAAAGAAGTATTTTAAGCGAATAAGCCTTGCAGGAGTGCCGGACTATATTCATACAAAGCAAGGAGAAAGTAAGAAGCTTTAGAGTCCTGCATACAAAACTAAAAGAGGGGTGAGGGGCTGTGAATGAAAAAAATCGGAACAATAGAAAGTCTATGTACTGCCTGCTTATTTGGAATGTATTTATATACGGAATTCTAATATTTTTATTTGTAAATTTGTTAAAAAGAAGAATCAGCGGAGTAGCTGATAGTATAGAAGAATCAGTTTTCCTTATACTTATACCCGTATTCCTGATAGTAAATATAAAATCAGTTTTTCTTAATATAAGAAAGCTTTATTTTTCATATCAAAACGATACAGTAGACGAAAAATCGGAATATGAAGCTAAAGCAAATAGATATGCATTTATGAATATGTACCGAAGGCTTAGCATAAGGAGGATATGTCTGGTTTTATCATTGCCGCTTTTGTATCTTGTCGTGTTGGCAGTGCTTTTGCCGATTGCAAGTAAAGGAGTGCTTTCATGGGAGTCTGCACTTGAGCTTTTTTATAATCGCTCTATGCAGCTTGCATTTTTACCCTTTGTATTAGTACCCTCATTAATCAGTTTAAGAATATATTTTGCAAGCAGGCATAATATTTATATGCTTATGCAAATTTATGACGGGCTGTCGGCGGAGGAACTTGAGAATATTGACAGTATACAAGAAAAACAGATGGCATATGTATTTACCAAAGAGTTTTTGATCAACTGGGATGGTTGCTTAAATATTGTACCTCTAAAAGAAATAAAAAGAATAGAGTATGTAGGATACTTTTACTTCCTTATATATGGAACAAGGTTAAGGCTTAGCTGTAACAAAAAATATGTCATATGGTCTTACGGTCCTTCTGAGACCGAGTGGGTAGAAAGAGGCTTCCTTCCACCTGATAAAAAAGCTGAAAAAAGTATATCTTTTAATATACAGCTGCCTCACTAAAGCTAAAGATTGGAGAGATTAAGCGTTAATGGCTACAAAAGTAAAAGATTATTATGATGTTACTTATTTAGAAGAACTTGCTGCTAAAATTTCGGCTGTAACGAGCGAGTTTAATGAGAAGATATTTTTTGAAATAATGCTACCTTATCCCACCGGCTTTAGACGGTGGGATAAGGTAGTATAAGAAAAAACAATAGGGCAGGGACTGCCCGAATTAACGCCTGTGGAGATAGTAGGTTGCGAGGTCAGCGAAGCAGGAAGCCCATAGGTTTTAGACTATGGGTAGTTCACCTAACTAAAAGTACAGTAGAGAGTTTAGAATTTAACCAAAGGCAGGAACTTATAGCGAAGGCTTTGTATGAGGCATTCGCTGTGGATCATAAAACATGGATCAAGGAATGTAAAAACAGATTGTCCCGGTACATCGTTCGCAAAATAAGTATACCAAAAACGATGCACCGGATAAAGGTAATAACAAAACTTAGAAAAAGACAAGAGTATGCCTATAAGTTTTGTTATTATTTTTTTTATTAAAAATGCTTAAAAAACCTAAATAGAAAGTTGCTTTGGCTTGATAAAATCTAAAAATTATATTAATATATTTTCATATTGACAGTAACTGTATCAATAATACATTATACAATACATTACTTACAGAAAGGCAGGTGATAATTATGGACAATGAAACAATACATGAAGTTTTGCTTGAGCTTCTTGAAGCAAAAAAGTACAGAGAACTTAAAAAAGAACTTTGTGATATGAATGAAGTTGATATAGCCGCCTTTATGGAAGAACTTGATAATGAAAAGGCACTTATTGTATTTCGTATGCTTCCTAAGGAACTTGCTACAGAGGTATTTGCCTGTTTGGAAGTAGAGCAGCAGGAAAGCATAATAGACAGTATTAATGATACCGAGCTTAAGTATATTATAGAGGATCTGTATGTGGATGACGCTGTTGATATGCTTGAGGAGCTTCCGGCAAGGGTGGTCAAAAGAGTACTTAAGAGTGCCACCTCCGATACCAGAAAGCTTATTAACGAGTTCTTAAAGTATCCGGCAAACTCGGTCGGCAGTATAATGACTGCGGAGTATGTGGGACTTAAGAAAAACATGAGAGTTGAAGAGGCGTTTGAGTATATAAGAAAGCACGGTATAGATAAGGAAACTATATATACCTGTTATGTTATGGACTCAACCCGTGTGCTTGAGGGCGTTATAACCGTCAAAGAGCTTCTTATGAATCCTTATGATAAAAAAATCGAAGACATAATGGACGATAAGGTTATAAAGGTGGTTACTACCGAAGACAGAGAAGATGTAGTTGACATATTTAATAAATATAACTTTTTATCCTTACCTGTAGTGGATCATGAGAACAGACTGGTAGGAATAGTTACTATAGACGATATAGTAGGGGTTATGGAAGAAGAGGATACCGAGGACTTTGAAAAAATGGCGGCTATGCTTCCTTCTGAAAAACCCTATCTTAAGACCGGAGTTGTGGAGCTTGCCAAAAACCGTATTATTTGGCTTATTGTGCTTATGATAAGCGATATGCTTACCGGAGGAATTCTAAGCAATTATGAGCAAGCCTTTGTAGTGCTTCCTATACTGGTAACCTTCGTGCCTATGATAATGGGTACGGGCGGTAATGCCGGTTCACAGTCTTCTACTATGGTAATAAGAGGTATGGCTGTAGGCGAGATAGAGCCTAAGGATGCATTTAAGGTTATAATGAAAGAGGGTATGGTATCCGTACTTGTGGGACTTGTACTTGGAATTGTTAATTTTATAAGACTGGTTATTATGTATCCGGGACAGTATATGATAGCTCTTACGGTTATGCTCAGTTTGCTCGGTACTGTTATCATGGCAAAAATCGTGGGCGGAGTGTTACCGCTTATTGCAAAACTTTTCAAGGCGGATCCGGCTCTTATGGCGGCACCGCTTATCACAACTATAGTAGATGCGTTCAGTCTTATAATATATTTTCAGATAGCTGTAAGGCTGCTTAGTGAATTAAAGTAAAAGGAGGCTTAAAAATTTGGAAGAAAATGTAATAATGGAAAGACTCCTTGAGCTGCTTAAGGAAAAAAAATACAGGGAATTTAAAAAAGCTCTTATAGATATGAATGAGGCGGATATAGCCGAGTTTATAGATGAGCTTGATGCGGAGAGTGCCTGTCTTGCATTCAGACTGCTGCCTAAGGCTATGGCTACGGATGTATTTGCCGAGCTTGACTCTGATGCACAGGAGCATATCATAAGTGAAATGAGCGATAGCGACCTGCAATATATTATAGAAGACTTATCTATAGATGATGCGGTTGATATGCTTGAAGAACTGCCGCCTGCACTTGTAGTAAGGGTACTGGAGAATGCTACTGCGGATACAAGAAAGCAGATCAATGAAATACTCAAATACCCCGAAAATTCCGCCGGAAGTATTATGACTGTTGAGTACATAGGCTTAAAGAAGACTATGACGGTCAAGGAGGCATTTGACTATATAAGAAAATACGGCACGGACAAAGAAACCATATATACCTGCTATGTTATGGGGGATTATAGAGTTTTGGAGGGTGTTGTTACAGTTAAAGAAATGCTTATGAGCTCCTATGATGTTCTTATAGAAGAGATTATGGACACCAAGGTTATTAAGGCGGACACCTTGGATCACAGAGAGGATATAGTAAAGATTTTTAATAAGTACGGATTTTTATCTGTTCCGGTAGTGGATCATGATAACAGACTGGTAGGAATAGTTACCATAGATGATGCTATGGATGTTATGGAAGAAGAGGCGACTGAGGACTTTGAGAAGATGGCGGCTATGAACCCTTCTGAAAAACCCTACCTAAAGACCGGTGTGTTTGAAATAGCAAAAAACCGTATTATGTGGCTTTTGTTTTTGATGATAAGTGCAATGATCACAGGGGGGATACTTAGCAAATTTGAACAGGCAATATCAGCTATGCCTATCCTGGTATCCTTTATACCTATGCTTACAGATACCGGAGGTAATGCCGGCTCACAGTCATCCACCATGGTAATAAGAGGTATGGCAGTAGGTGAGATAGAGCTTAAAGACGCTCTTAAGGTACTGTGGAAGGAGTTTAGAGTAGCCGTAATAGTGGGAACAATACTTGCAATTATTGACTTTATAAAGATCGTTGTGCAGTATCCGGGAAAGTATCTGGTAGGTATGACGGTAGCTCTAAGTATGTTTATGACAGTTATGCTTGCCAATCTGGCAGGCGGAGTGTTACCGGTGCTTGCAAAGAAGTTAAAGCTCGATCCTGCAATTATGGCTGCACCTCTTATAAGTACCCTGGTAGATGCTATGAGCTTATTGATATTTTTTACAATAGCTGTTAATTTGCTTAAATTATAAAATATGTGATTATAGTTTGCAGTTCGGACAGCTTAGATATGTATGTATAATACACAGCTGAGAGCAAGCCTTCATTTGATATATTATACATGTATATTCGGATTGCTGCCGGAATTCATCTTCGTTTAATTTATAAATAAAAATTAAAATTTTAGTTTTTTATGAAGATTAATGAGTTAGCGAAACTGTGACGATTATAGAAAGGAAAGTTATGAAGTGTCCTATATGTGGTAAAGAAATTGATGATGCTGCTAATTATTGTTTAGGTTGCGGTAAAAAGATCCCTCGTTGTCCTACTTGTAATAAGGTAGTCAGCAAGAGTGAATCATTTTGTATCTATGATGGAACACGTATTCCAAATGAGGTACTTTCCGTATTTGCTGAAAATGAAGAGCCACAGCCCAGTCCGGCCGTAAATACCCAAACTGTGAATCAGCAGGCAGCGAATACGGCATATAATCCTGTAAATCAAAATGTTGCAAAGAGCAAACCGAAAAAGAAGACACCGGTTTGGCTATTTATAGTGATTATAGTAGGCGGTTTGTTATTTACAAGTCTTGCTTTTTTTGTTGTAGCTAATGCGGTATTGCCTAATTTATTAGGCAATGATACAAAAAAATATGCCAAATCTGCTGATGACGATGATGAGAAGGAGACAAAGAGTAAGAAGTCAAAGAAAAAGTCCAAAAAGAGCGAGACGCAAGAAGCTGAAGAAGCCGATGAAACCGAGGCTGAAAATGATGAGGTTATGGCTTCACTTGATCCGGCAGCAGGTCAGAGCATTGATAATCAAGTGCCAAGTTATGAGACGCCTCAGGCAAGCAATATGGTGCCGGCAACCTTACCCCCGCAGACCTTGCCCCCACAGACTCCTCCGCCGGCAACAATAACATATTATGATTCCGGGGATATGCTTGATTATTTTATAAATAATTCGGATGTAATATATTTCAGTGAGTCGGATATAGCCGGTTTCGATGCCAATGATTGCAGACTTGCAAGAAACGGTATTTATGCCAAAATGGGAAGGAAATTCAAAGATGCCGGACTCACGAACTTCTTTTCACAATACTATTGGTATAATCCTGTTATAGAACCTGATAATTTTTCTGATACCTGGCTTAATGCCTGTCAAATTTCAAATAGGGACCTTATAGTGTCATATGAGAAAAGGCACGGTTTCAATTAGGAAATGTTATGATCTATTAACAAAGTAGTGTAGTGTATCGTTGATATCCAGCCTTATTACCACTTTGTTAATAGATTGCAGCAGATATATAATAAAGAAATTTGAGACTTACTCTACTATTGCTGATATTAATTTACACTAAAGTAGTAGTAAATTCGGATATCAACTATACAATACGCTAAGTTTTGTGTGTAAAGGAATAAAAACTCATTGTGTTTCAATCATAGCGGCACAGATTGTAAGGCTAGCTTGCTCTGTGAAAAAGCTGAAAGTTAAAAAGATTGAATCACAATGAGTTTTCCGGTGCAGGGAATAAAGTTCAGTGCTGTTATAAGGTAAAGTTAACGGGATTGAGTCTAAGGTATTTACTCTGCTACTTCTAAATTATAATAAAATATCCTAGCCTGCATATACTACTCCGTCAAATACATCTCCAACCGGCATACCGTTTATGGTATGACCATGATCATCGTCATAACCCATAGGCAATCTGACCGTCCTGCCGTCATCAAGTTTATAATCGGTATATGAATTTGAGTCCGTCGCATAAGGATAGAATGTTGTTCCGGCACTTATATCGATCCTTTCAAGGGCCTCTCCATTGTCTGATATTACATCCGCTTGCAAATCTATCTTTGAAGTAAAAATAAGGCTTGATACTATCTCATAGGAACTGTTAAGGTTTTTGAAACTCTCATCAGAACTAAATTCATACATATTGATTACCTCAAAAGTGCTGACTGTGTATATAAGATTTGAAAGCAGCATCCTTCTTGGATTGTAGATAAGAGAGTTATAATCGGGAAAACTTAAGTATTGCTCAAATTCGGAATTTGCTGCAAACTCACATGTATTGAGGTCAAGCATACGAAGAATTTGTCCGTCATTATCACCGGTTTCGTTAAACATTAAATAATTTTTATTGTTGAACCTTATAAAAATAAAATTTTGTATGGAGTAGCCGGCTAAATCACCTGCGGTTATTGTTGTAATATCACCGTCTATATTAATTACATAATCTTCAATATTATAACCGCCATCAATTATATTTGCACTTAATCTGATATGCTCTGCCTCTCCATCACCGTTTATATCATAATAAAATTCACCGTTTGCGGCTATATTAAAACCGAATTCATCGGGCTTTACCATGTACTTTTTATTATAAAGTTCAGGATATTTGGAATAAGGTATGTCAAATTGTACAACTTGATCATAATAATATTGACCGGATGTGAGCTTTGCTACGGTGTAGATGCTTATGCCGTTGTATCCCAAGGTCCAGGCAGTCATATTGTCGGCTTTATAATCATCCTTGCCCTGTGCTTCATCATTTATTAAATTTTGTATTCTTGACTTAAACTCATTAGGGTCTTTTATTGAAGAGTCAAAATCAAAGTCTGAATAAATCTCATCAAAATCAAAGTCGAGGTTTATTATATCGGATAAGGCTATATCCTTGCCGGTTTCGCTGTCATAGGTAGCTGATGACAAGAAATATTTTACAGATTCAGTATATAAATCTTCTTGTGCAAATACACTGACAACCTTGTTGTCGGCACGACTTATAATATAACCGTTTTTGTGGTATGTTTCATCGCTGTTATTTAAAAAAGAGGTTTTTACTTTATTGTTGAAGGTATCAACAGATTGTGCCAACTTATCATAGCCGCTGTTTTTAAGAATCAGTTTATCATAAATAATAGCCGGCTGTGTATTATTGATAAATTCTTTACTTACATCAAAGTCGAGAAATGCAAAATCACTGTTATCAATTTCCTCCGCCTCATCATCTTCTCCATCTTCTTCGACGGTATTTTTTTTGCTGTCTTTTTTCTTTTTTTTCTGCGGATGTTTCAGTTTCAGTATTTGATTGCGGTAAAATACTGCAAGCACTCAGACTCAGAAGAGAAAAACAAACAAGTGATAAAAATAAAAGTCTCTTAATCATAAGCCCTCCTCCTAAATTTACTAAAGATATTAATGTGTGATATTTTAAGTATAACATAAAGATAAATTAAATAAAATATATAAAAGTTTGTGTACTTAAGTGTAATTAATATGTATAATACTTATATCTGATGTTATGTAAGTGAGTAAAACTTTTGTAATGTAAATATGTTTGCCTTATAAGGTTTTAGTGTACGAAGCAGGCATTGGAAAATCCTTAAAAAGAAAGGGAGCTACTATGAAAAAGATGAGTTTAAGAAAAACGGGGAGCATATTCCTATTAATCCTGAGTATAGGGGTTGTCGCAGCAGGCTGTACTAAAAAAGAAGAGCCTAAAGAAAGTATTGAAACAACTAAGGAAAGCGTAGAAAGCAGCAGCGGGGAAACTGAGGTACAAAGCAGCCGAAATACAGAAGATGTAATAGAAAATGTGGACTATATGGATGTTGTTAATGATGATGGAAATATAGTTATAGAAAATAGCGGTTATGATACATTGAAGGCTGTAATTAGAGAGTTTAATATAAAAGAAGCGGAGTATAAGAAAAGTAAGGGTATAGGAGAAGGTTCGGAGTATGATGTAAATACAAGGGTTGTAAGAGCCGACTCCAAGGTATTTAGCATAGTAAGTGAAGAAAGAGTCTATAAGGATTTAGAAACAAGTTCCGCTGAAAATAAATACGAGTTTAATACAATCAATTACAATTCAAATGATGGAAAGTATTTAAGTTTAAGCGATGTAGCAGGTGATGGTATATATAAGACATTATTGGATGAATTAAAGGCTGCCTACCCTGATGTAAAGTTTGTAGATGATGCGGAAAGTAAACTTAAGGAAGGACTTTTAAAACAAGGTTGGGACAGTAAGGCGGCATGGGCATTAAGCTATGACGGAATTATTTTCTATATACAAGAAGAGCTTGTAAGCAGTGAGTCGAAAGGTGTGCTTGTATACAGTCTTTCTTTCAACGAGCATAAAGACCTTATAAAGCAATCCTATGCCTCAAAGCCGGAAAATTACATCTATCCTATATTTGCGGATGCCAACTATCCTATCAGAATAGGTGATGAGATAGTAAGATTTGCTATAAGCACCGAGCAGGCAAATGAATATGAGACTACGGTACACATGGAAGTGGCAGGTAAGAAGACCAATCCGATGCAATATATGCGTGCACCGAGCAATATACATTTGGTAAATATAAAGGGGGAAATGTTTATGCTGATGCAGGTTCCGGTTGGAGATGTATCATATCTTACCGATATATTTAAGCTTGATAAGGATAACGGAGCTATAGAGCTTAATGAGGTTGAGCAATCCGTATCCGAGGAATATATTTCCAACAATCCGCTGCATATTAAGATGCTTATGTTGGAAGGTGAGCAAGTTAAGGATGAATATATGGAATTCAATGTTGACGGAACATTTAAAAAAGTAGAGTAAGTTTATTAAGATAAGTGTGCCGAAAGCGGCTGTGTCGGTTCAATAATATTTAATTCGCTTACTGTTTAGTATAGCTTGTAAAGTGGCAAAAATACCTACAGTAATAGTTTAAATATCAACAGCTTGGCACACCAGTTTAAACAAAGCCGGATTGTCTTTTATTAAAACTATAGATAATATTTGTTAAAATGTTCTGTTTTTGAATAGTTATTTGTCATTTTGGTGAATTATGAATTTAATGATAAAAGCATTGCAATATTTATAAACAGGTTTATATTGACATTATATTATTCTTTGTATAATATTTGATAATATATTGTAGAGGAGAGGATAATTTAATGAAAATAGACTTAAGTAAATACGGTATTGTAGGAACTACTGAAATCGTGCATAATCCTTCTTATGAGGAACTTTATAAAGAAGAGTTAAAGCCGGAACTTGAAGGTTATGAGAAGGCACAGGAAAGTGAACTTGGTGCGCTTAATGTTATGACAGGTATCTATACCGGACGTTCACCTCAGGATAAGTATATAGTTATGGATGAGACTTCAAAGGATACTGTGTGGTGGACAAGTGCCGAGTATAAGAATGATAATCATCCTGCAAGCAAGAAGGCTTGGGAAGTGGTAAAAGATCTTGCAAAGAAAGAACTTTCCAACAAAAGACTTTTTGTAGTGGATGCTTTTTGCGGTGCTGATGAAAGCTCGAGAATGGCAGTGCGTTTTATCATGGAAGTAGCGTGGCAGGCACATTTTGTAACAAATATGTTTATAAATCCTACCAAGGAAGAACTTGAAAACTTTGAGCCCGACTTTGTAGTATACAATGCTTCAAAGGCTAAGATCGACAACTATGAGGAGCTCGGTCTTAATTCGGAGACTGCTATAATGTTCAATATAACAAGCCGTGAGCAGGTAATAGTTAATACATGGTACGGCGGAGAGATGAAAAAGGGTATGTTCTCTATGATGAACTATTACCTTCCTCTTAAGGGCATAGCTTCTATGCACTGCTCTGCAAATACTGATGTAAACGGTAAGAATACAGCTATATTCTTCGGTCTTTCAGGTACAGGTAAGACTACTCTTTCTACAGATCCTAAGAGACTTCTTATCGGAGATGATGAGCACGGTTGGGATGACAACGGTATATTCAACTTTGAGGGCGGCTGTTATGCTAAGGTAATTAACCTTGACAAGGAGTCTGAGCCGGATATCTATAAGGCAATTAAGAGAAATGCTCTTTTAGAGAATGTTACACTTGATAAGGATGGAAAAATCGACTTTACTGATGGAAGTGTAACAGAGAATACCAGAGTATCTTACCCTATAGAGCATATAGAGAAAATAGTTCGTCCGGTTTCAAAGGCGCCGGCGGCAAAGGATGTTATCTTCCTTTCAGCTGATGCTTTCGGAGTACTTCCTCCGGTGTCAATACTTACACCTGAGCAGACAAAGTACTACTTCCTTTCAGGATTTACAGCTAAGCTTGCAGGTACGGAGCGTGGAATTACCGAGCCTACTCCTACTTTCTCAGCTTGCTTCGGACAGGCATTCCTTGAGCTTCATCCAACCAAGTATGCTGAGGAGCTTGTTAAGAGAATGGAAGCTAACGGTTCAAGAGCCTTCCTTGTAAATACAGGATGGAACGGAAGCGGAAAGAGAATTTCCATAAAGGATACCCGTGGAATCATAGATGCTATACTGGACGGTTCCATAGAAAAGTCTGAAACCAAGAAGATACCTTACTTTAATTTTGAAGTACCTACATCTTTACCGGGAGTTGATGACAAAATACTCGATCCAAGAGATACCTATGCAGATGTTTCAGTGTGGGAAGAAAAAGCTAAAGATCTCGCAGGACGTTTCATAAAGAACTTTGCAAAATACGAGGGCAATGCAGCCGGTAAGGCTTTAGTTGCAGCCGGTCCCAAACTTTAATTAATAAAAATACTCTTACTTAATTTGGTAAGAAGGGGGTAGTAAAAGTAGATGAATAAGAAAATAAAGTATTTGTTTTGCTTATTTATTGCTTGTTTAGCAGTTGTACTGGGAAGTCTTAATGCAAAAGCTGATTTTGGTGATTTCAGCGGAGATGATGACTATGGTTATGATAGTGGTGGCGGAAGTTATGACAGTTATGATAATGACAGTTACGATAACGACAGTTATGACAGCGGAAGCAGTTATAACAGCGGAAGCAGTGATGATGGCGGTGACTATCCTATGTGGGTCTATCCGGCGATATTTGGAGTAATTGTAGGCTTTTTGATTATAGGATCCATTAAAAATTCTAAACCCGGAAGAAGGGTAACGGTTAATAACGCTACACCGCTTACAAACTTAAAACCTATGTCGGATTACTTAAGGCTTGATCCTAACTTTGATGAGGCACAGTTTAAAGAAAAACTTGCTAATTGGTATGTTCAGTTGCAAAACGCTTGGCAAAAGAGAGATATAAGTTCTCTACGCCCCTATCTTACAGATGCTTTTTATGCACAGGTTGAAAGACAATTACAGTCACATATTCAGGCTCACAGAACCAATATTATTGACAGGATTGCCGTCTTATCCGTGCAGCTTAAAGGATATAAGCAAGAAAACGGCGAAGACAAAATTATTGCTTATCTTAACACACGTATAGTGGATTATACTGTTGATGATAATACAGGTAATGTACTTTACGGTAATAAGAATGTAGAGAAGTTTATGACTTATGAATGGTTGCTTACAAGAACTTCAGGTCAGATTACCGAGAAACAAGAAGCGATGCAGTCGGTTGTCTGCCCGCACTGCGGTGCAACTTTGAATATTAACAAAACTGCAAAATGTGATTATTGCGGCAGCATAGTTACTGTGGAAGAGCATGGTTTTGTGTTAAGTTCTATAAAAGGATTGTCCCAAAGGACAGGAAGATAATTTTTATAACAGACCTTAGAAAACTTGATTTTCGGGGTCTGTTATTTTTTTCGCCATTTATACTGATTAACGGGCTGTCGGGAAATACTTAATTTTAATCCCTACAGAACAAAATAGAAATATCCTGACAAATAAAATTTTAGGTAATTGCGAAACTCGCTAAGCTCGTTCGCAATCTTTGTTGAAAACAAGGAT
>CAJPUK010000063.1 GCA_905373785.1 uncultured Johnsonella sp.
TATTTTTATTAAGCTGTATAATAATTAAATATTGGGCTGTTTTGACATGCTAATCGGTGTTATAATTAAAGTTAAGGTTTGGAGTATATATATATCTAACTGCCTGAACTGTAACCTAAAAGTTAAACTTAACAGAATTTACACATTTAAAATCTTGACAAAAATACTAAAGAGGATGTAAAATTGCAAAGGATTTGCGATTTAACATTAGAGAGGAGATTAAATTGCAAAAAGAGTATAATACAAAATTCAAAGAAGAGATGATGCTATATTTGAAGAAAAACAGAGACCGAAGAGTTTCAGCTTATCAAATATATGAATATATGCAGGAAAACAATATAAAAATCAATCTCACAACCATATACAGGAATCTTGACAGACTGACTAATGCAGGCAAGCTTTTGAAGGTCAAACATGCAGATGACGGATGCAGTTTATATCAATATCTGGATGGAGACAAAGAGTGCGAAGGGCATTTGCATATACAGTGTAAAGATTGTGGCGGTATAGTACATATGGATCATGAGGGAATGGATCTTATCAATAAATATGTGCAAAATGAATGCGGATATACTCTGGATTGCAAGGACTCCGTAATAATGGGAAAATGCGATAAGTGCCGAGAAAAAAAATAAGCGGTTGGTTTTCTGAATAAATCAGCCCTATTATGGAGGAATTATGAGTAAGTTCAGTTTATTTAAGTGTGCATCAGTTATGTGTGCATCATTATTATTTTTAACAGGATGTGCTACATCTAATTCTACAAACAGTTCTACATCTGCGTCCGTTGAAGCGTCAAGTGAGAGCTTGGATCAAGGCTCTTCAGTGTCTGAAGATGCAAAAGATCCAAATAAGAAAATAAGCATAGTTACTACTATATTCCCTGAATATGACTGGGTAAGAGAAATAGTAGGCAATCATGCTGATAAGTTTGAGATAACCTACCTTATGAACAAGGGTGTGGATCTGCACAGTTATCAGGCAAGTGCGGAGGATATAGCAAAGGTATCATCAGCAGATCTTTTTATCTATGTGGGCGGAGAGTCCGATACATGGGCAGAAGATGCCATAGCTGAAGCGACCAACAAGGATATGAAGGTAATCAATTTACTTAATTCTTTAGGTTCCGATGTAAAGGAAGAAGAAGTTGTAGAGGGCATGGCTGCAGAAGATGAGCACGACCATGATCATAGTGAAGAGGCAAAAGACCATGATCACTCTAAAGAGGATAAAGATCATGAACATGCTAAAGAAGGTGAAGAAGTAGAGTATGATGAGCATGTATGGCTTTCACTTAAAAATGCTCAAAAACTTGTTATGGATATAGAGGCTGATATAGAAAGTCTTGATCCTGACAATGCTGCCGACTATGCTGCCAATGCCAAGGCTTATGTTCAAAAACTTGATGAACTTGACAAGGAATATCAAAAAGCCGTAGATGAGTCAAGTAGCAAATACATCTTAGTCGGAGACAGATTCCCGTTCAGATACCTGGTTGATGATTACGGATTAAAGTACAGTGCCGCTTTTGTAGGTTGCAGTGCAGAAACTGAAGCAAGTTTTGATACTATAACCTTCCTTGC
Source organism: uncultured Johnsonella sp. (assembly GCA_905373785.1). Taxonomy (GTDB): domain Bacteria; phylum Bacillota; class Clostridia; order Lachnospirales; family Lachnospiraceae; genus Johnsonella. The sequence continues at coordinate 1,584 of CAJPUK010000063.1, forward strand.
GGGAAAACTTGATGAATTGGGTCTTAAGAATGTGGTTACTATAGAAAATTCCGACCAAAAAATAGCAAAGACAATAATAGAGAATACAAAAAACAAGGATCAGGGACTTGTAGTGCTTAATTCATTGCAGTCCGTAAGTCAAAAAGAAATAGATGGAGGACTTACATATCTTTCGGTTATGAAGGATAATTTGGAGGTACTTAAAAAAGCACTTGCAAATCAGTAATTCTGTAATTTGGATAAGAGGTTTATATGTCATACATTAAATGCAAAGACTTATCGGTAGGCTACGACGGTAATATAGTCAGCCGGGGAATTAATTTTAATTTGGAAGCCGGTAATTATTTATGCATAGTTGGAGAAAACGGTGCCGGTAAGTCTACTTTAATGAAAACCATGCTCGGTCTGCTCCCGAAATTATCGGGAGAGCTGGAGTATGGTGAGGATTTAAGTAAGAGTGATATAGGTTATTTACCGCAGCAGACGCTTTTACAAAAAGATTTTCCGGCTTCGGTTTGGGAGATAGTTTTGTCGGGGCATATAGGTAAGGGCAGCCTGTATTACAGTCGTATACAAAAGCGAATAGCCAGAGAGAATATGGAATATATGTCGATATCAAATTTAGCAAATAAGTGTTATATGGATCTGTCGGGTGGGCAAAAGCAAAGAGTACTGCTTGCCAGAGCACTTTGTGCCACATCCAAGCTTATATTGCTTGATGAGCCGGTAACAGGTCTGGACCCTAAGGTTACAGCAGATTTTTACAGTCTTGTAAAAAAACTGAATGATGACGGTATATCTATAATAATGGTTTCTCATGATATAGACAGCAGCATAAAATACGCAAGTCATATACTGCATATAGCTGAAAAACAATTGTTTTTTGGAGAGACAAAAGACTATATGAATAGTCAGGCATATAAGATATTCGGAATTATAGAAAACAGCAGGTAGAGTATGGGTATATTGAATATTATAGAGAAGTTAAGATTTTACATGAGCTATCCGTTTGTTGTATATGCTTTGGTTGTAGGAGTACTTATAGCACTTTGTTCTTCTCTTTTTGGAGTGAGTTTAGTTTTAAAAAGATTTTCATTTATAGGAGACGGGCTGTCTCATGTGGCGTTTGGAGCAATGTCGGTGTCAGCGGTATTAAACCTTGCAAATGATACCCTACTCACAATGCCTATAACTATTTTGGTGGCAATTATCCTTCTTAAGCTTGGAGATAATGCCAAAATCAAAGGAGATGCTCTTATTGCAATTTTGTCGGTAGGCTCACTTGCAATAGGCTATATGCTTGTCAATATGTTTTCATCCTCTGCCAATGTATCGGGTGATGTATGTACAAGTCTTTTCGGATCTACATCAATACTTACACTTACTAAAACGGAAGTTATAGTTTGCATTACTATGTCGGCAGTGGTAATATCTTTATATATGATATTTTACAATAAGATATTTGCAATTACCTTTGATGAAACATTTGCCAAGGCAACAGGAGTTAATACAGAAAGGTACAACCTTTTTATAGCAATTATTATAGCTATAATTATAGTGCTTGGAATGAATCTTGTAGGCTCATTACTTATTTCAGCCTTAATAGTATTTCCGGCACTTTCCGCTATGAGGCTGATGAAGACCTTTAGGGCGGTGGTTATATGTTCGGCAGTTATGTCAATAATATGTGCCTTATTTGGTATATTATCATCCATGCTTTTATCAACCCCGGTAGGCTCTACAATAGTACTTGCAAATATTATATTGTTTATATTATCAAGTATTATAGGGAAGGTGATTAGATAATGTTTTTAAAAAAATTATGTGCTTATTGCGTACTTACACTTATAACCGCAACCGTTTTATCTGCCTGTGCTACCCCAAGAAAGGGAATACTTCCAAGCAACAATGTGTCTGCAATAATGGAATCTAAAATAGCTCAGGAAGGTGAAAGTGAAACAAGCTCTGCTATACAAGAAAGCAGCAGTGAATCTGCTAAAACAAGTTCTGCTGCCGAGACTACGGTTAATCCGCTTTTACCTGAGTTAAAGCCTACTAATAAAGACGGTATAGATTATGACCTTACAGCTATGGACGGAGACCTGGTGTATGCCAGTGTGTACCAAATGATGGTAGAACCGGAGGCTTTTGAGGGCAAGGTGATTAAGATATCCGGCAGATACTATGCAAGCTTCTATGATCCTAATAACAGGTATTATCATTATGTTATTATAGAGGATGCCATGGCTTGTTGTGCTCAGGGTATGGAATTTGTTTGGGATGACGGCAGCCATGTATATCCGGATGAATATCCTAAAGATAACAGCTATGTTGAGGTTGTGGGTACATTTGAAACCTATACGGAAACTGACGGACAGGTTTATTGTAGATTAAAGGATGCAAGTTTTAAAGTCTTGGAGAATAGTACCGAAGATTAGGTACAGAAAAGATTTTCAAAAAGACTGCCACATTAAGAAAAATTTTCTTAATGTGGCAGTCTTTTTGTGTTACAGGGCATCAGCCCTGCCTGATTGAAATAACAGACTGTAAACTTATAGTTAATTACCTTAAAGGATAGGGGTAGAAGGGCAAATTACGTATGATACCGTATATAAGCAGCATAATTATAATAATTATCAGAATTATATTCTCTCCCCTACTTATCTTAGTCCGACCTGATTTCAGATATCTAAGTGTAAAAAAAAGTATGTATATGGCAAAAAAAGGCATAAGAACTGCAAGTAACTGATTATATCTAAAAGCAAGCCCGAAGTCACCATGCATCATAGCTATGCCCATTCTTGTGACACCACAGCTTGGGCAGTTCAGTCCGGTCATAAGCTTAAAGGCACAGGGTACGGGTATATGAAAACTCATAGCTAAAAAGCAGGTCAAGGCGAAAAGGAGTGCCAGACCTGCCGTTCTTAATACTTTTTTAATTCTGTGCTGAATCACCATATTTTGCATATGCAAGTTTATTGACATCATCTTGGAGTAGTGCAAAAGACACTATACTAAGACCGAATACAGCCAAAAGACAGTAAAGAACACCGGAATTAGAAGTAGGCAGACCTAAAGTCTGTTTTACTCTGTCAAGCCTCTCACCGACTCTATATAGCCAAATAAACATATAAATACCACAAGTTACCAATGAAAGCAAGAATACAACAGCACCTGATGTAGACTCAGGTTCATCACATAAGCAATTAACTTCATTTACAAGACATATAGTCCAGTAAATACTATAAATACCGCAAGTAACAATACTTAGAATGATAGCTACTGCAATATTCCTTTGTTTTACAACACCCATAAAAAACTTCCTTTCTATCAATATTTACTTAGGCAATTATAATATATATATATTGATTAGACAATATAGATAAAGAAAAGTGAAAGAATATATAAATAAAAAAGATATAAAAGTAACAAAAAATATATATAGAACTAAGAAATCAAGGCCGGATGAAATAATTGTTACAGTTCAGGTAGATCATTCATCTTTGTCAAAAAAGTTAAAAATGTTTAAATTTTATCTATAAATTAGACGAAGATGAATTCCGGCAGCAGCCTGATAGATACAAATGTATAATATACACCCGAAAGCAATCTTTCATTTGGTATATTATATATTTATATCTAAACTACCTGAACTGTAATATATAATTAAATTATAAGAATACTAGCGGTAAAATTTAATAGTATTATTATAAAAACTATACTTTCGGGTAGTGTTTTTTTGTTGAAATTAGTTAAAATTAAACTTAATTACTTTGTAGTAAATTAGTAAAATGTTATACACAGGGAGGCATATTATTAAAGATTTGCTGATAAGATATGATGGGTGTGTCAGTTAATAAAAGAGGGAAAAATTATAGTTGGGAGAAAAAATATGTTAAGCAGTCAAAGAAGAATGAATAAAATTATAGGTTTTGTATTATGTTTGGTAATGATTTTCTCAGTAAGTATAAGTGCTGAGGCGGAAAGTGGAAGTTGGCAATCAGACAGTAGAGGTTGGTGGTATAAATACCAATCGGGAGGATATCCTGCTAATGCATGGTTACAGTCAAACGGACATTGGTACTATTTTAATAAAGACGGATATATGGTTCAAAGTGACTGGGTTTTATCAGATGGTAAATGGTATTATATGGGAGAAGACGGAGCCATGTACGTAAATGCCGTAACACCGGGGGGATATTATGTATTGGATGACGGTGTATGGACAGGCAGCTTAGGCTCAACTATAAATACATCAAGTGAAGGTGTATTAAAGGCGGTTTCATTTGCGGAGAACTTATTAGCCTTAGAGCAGTATAGCGGACGAAATGTTACTATTAAATATACTTCTATAGATAAAATTAATAATATGTTGTGGCTGGCAGACAGGTATAAAGATTCAAGACTTAGAGAGTCGGGAAACTACTTTGTTATGAATGTGGAAGATGCCAAGAGGATGATATGGGAAGTATTCGGAATCGTCGGCATAGATGATGAGCAAGCCATGCAAATAAAAGGGAGTGATATGTATTATAATCTTGTAAACTTTAGAGGCGATGCAGGAGTCTACGAGTTTAAAGCTCCAAGTTATGCAGCTTTGGAAGAAGGTACAAAGATAAGAATTAAAGGTGATCTGTATGATCGCTCTTCACGATCTTATGCAGGCGAATACACTATTATTCTAGAGAGCCTTGGAGCGGCTGAAGGGTATTTCGGAGGATATTGTTTCTCAAAATTAACTGCGGAGTTTAAGTAATAATGAGTGCCTGTTAAGTGTACAGGACAGGCTTTATCAGTATTTTTTCGGAAAATAATATTATCAAAAACATAAAAACAGTACTTTTGGGTACTGTTTTTTTTGTTAATAAATGCTAAACTTAAATTAAAAGATTGTATGATAAAGCAATAAATACTATAGATAGGGGGGAGATAATCAGTATTAAGTTGAAAGTAAAATAAAAACAACAAAACAAAAAAATAAAATTGAAACAAAGGAGATATGTATTGATGAAAAAAATGTTTACAAAAACATTGGCGGCGATATTAACACTTTCTCTGCTGCCGCTGCCCAATGCTACAGTGAGTGCATATGCTGCCGGTGACACAGGGCAGTATGTATCAAGTGATAATGTAAATGATACCCTCACAGGAAATTTGATAAAAGCCAGCGCAAGTGATGCTGAACAAAATGATAATTCAGATTTTATGCCTACAAATATTGAAGAAAGTTTTTCTGACAGAAGTTTAATTGAAGAAGGGCTGGAGAGCTTCGATGTGTCAGAGGTATCCCTTGATGAATATGAGCTGGACTATGGTGCAAGGCACGGAATAAAGTCTGACAGTAAAATCAAGACTTTTAATTTGGGTAGAAAAAATGATCCTATAAGTCCCTTATATGACAGAAAAACCAGAAGAAGGATGAGAAAACTGATAAGAGGCGGTACAGACTTAACACGTTATATTGCCGAGCAATTAACTTTCGGTGTAACACCGATTAGAATTGACAAACGATTTTCAGATGAAAATCCTTATGTTACACTCGAGGATCTGTTTGGAGCAATAAGGGAAGCCAGTTGGCAAAATCAGTTGATTATGGAAGAGGACTCTTTTCCATATAGTGCTGTTGCTGTGAATGGTGGTAGGATTAAAAACGTAAGGGAACATTCAAATGAATACGGTATTGTAGAATATTATACCTTTGAAGTTAATTATACCTATCCTGATATAGCTCAAAGAAAGGCTAAGCAGCTTGAGTTGCTTGATAAGGCGGAAGAGATTATAGATGAGATAGGAATATACTCGGACGGTACAAGGATAGAAGAAGTATATGCTATTAATGATTATATAATAGACCATGCATATTATGATAAGGATGTCTATGATGACAGTAGAGGTATAAATGTCTGTAACACGGACTCAAGGAAAGCCTATGGGGTATTGATCAATGGAAAGGGAGTATGCACTTCCTATGCAAGAGCCTTTCAACTTGTTATGACTATGGCAGGTTTTCACTGTCTTGTAGACGGAGGAGATGCAGCAATATGGTCATCAAAACCTTCAGATCATGCATGGAATTTGGTATATGCAAGAGATAATAAATATCTTATGGTAGATCCCACTTGGAATGATGATGATAATGTTATAAAGGTTCCAAGGAATACTTTTTTAATGATACCTTATAATACCACTTACAGATTGAGAAGAAGTGATAAAAGTGCTTTTGCTAATAGAGGAAAGTATAAGTGGGCAGATCTTGCTTACAGTGACACATATGGATTTGACTATATGAACTACGTAGCGAAGCATTGTAAGTCAGATGATTTGGATCAACTCTTATTGGCATATGCACAAAAAGGATATTTGCCGGATTGTATAAGATATGAAGGATATATGGATAACGGAAAATTAAGCAGGGAACTTAGCCAGTTTTTAAATAATCTGCCAAACGATTCTTATTGGAATGGTTTTGGAGACAATCTTATAGGCTGGTGGGATCCAACAGATCCTAACTATGTAGCTTTCACTTTGGAAAATGGAGAAAATAGATTGAGCCTTACTAAATTTGGTTACTATGAACTTATTGATGACGGAAGCGGAAATTGGGTAGGCAAAAAATTGGAGTATACCGGTCCCAGAGGTACAAAACCCGAGCCTGAACCCGAAATAACCGATAAAGAAAGACGTGAGGATGAAGAAGAGGCAAGAAGACAGGAAGAAGAAAGAAGACAGGAAGAGGAACAAAGAAGGCAAAACCAAGGTTCCGGCGGCGGTTCAGGCTCCGGCGGTGGCGGCGGTGGCTCACGCTCCGGCGGTGGAGGTGGCGGCGGCTCACGTTCCGGAGGCGGTGGTTCACGTTCCGGCGGTGAAGGCGGTAATACTAAGAAAGATAATAATTCATCAAGCGGTTGGAAGCAAGACTCCCGTGGTTGGTGGTATCAAAATACAGACGGCTCTTATCCACGCAATGCCTGGGTTAAGATAGGTGCTACATGGTATTTATTCAACTCTTCAGGTTATGCCCTTACAGGTTGGCAAAAGGTCAACGGACAGTGGTACTATATGAACTCAAGCTGTGCCATGATAACAGGTTGGGTAGGCGATGGCGGTAAATGGTACTATATGAGTGAAGGTGGTGCCATGACAACCAATGCCTGGGTAAAAAGTTTAGGAAAGTGGTATTACGTAGGTGGAGACGGTGCTATGCTTACCAATACAAGAACGCCTGACGGTTATATGGTAAGGGCTGACGGTTCTTTATAGTGTGTTAAAGGAATTGGATATAGAATCAGTGCTCTTACTAAGTACAGCATTAATGAGAAATAAAAATCAATATAAAATATAAGGGGAAGTTATGATCAAAAGAAGTAAGTTAAGATTTTATTCTCTTATTTTATCAGTATTGTTGCTTTTTTCCGGCATTACAGGATGTACAAAGCAGGCTGCTGAAAGTAAGACTAAAGGTAATACGGAATTAAGTTCTAATGATAATGCACTTAAAGCTGCCAATTCCGCAGTATCCAATAATCTTGAGTTATTGGATACAAAGAAGGAAGCTGCCGATGCAGAGTCTAATTACGAGTATGCCAAGGAGATATTATTCTGGCAGCCGGAGCAAAAGTTGGAAGTTACAAGCAAGTCTAAACTGGATAGTCTTAAGGTAGATGATAAGATACCGGCAGTTCAGTTTTTCCTTGATGATAAGTTTACTATAGAGATAGAAACAAAATATGATTATGAGGCACTTGCAGATAACAATCAAAAGTATACGATCTATCCTGATGTAAATGGTTTGGATGCGGTAGGTAATCTTTATTATTATGAAGATACCGAAACCAAAGACAGTAAGCAAAATATCAAAGAGGCGATTCGTCTTCGTGGCGGCAGTGTAGGCTGGAGTTCAGGAGATATTATATACATGCTTCAAAATGTAAACTTTGAAACAGGTGAAAAACTTAGTAAACCCATAGTAACAACCATTGTTATGGATAGAGAAGAAAGGCAAGCTCTCACACCGGAGTACTATGTTAATGATAACGGTGAATTCTATGCACAGTGGGATCCGGTAGAAGGTGCCGATGCTTATGCAATAGTTTCTTATTACAAGATGCCTGATATGGATAGGCTTGATGAGATGATAAAAGAAAATAATGAAAGGACTAAACAGCATGAAAAAGATGCAGTCCCGGATGATCCTCTTGTTATAAATGAGCTTGAAAAAGTTAAAGAAGGAAAAGATGACGGTACAAGCAATATATTCTATATGGAAGATTCAAAAGCAAGTGTTGTTGATATAGTCACCAATACAAAGTACTCTATAAATGAAGCCGACTTTTACGCCGACTATATAAAAAAGCAGGCAGAAGCCGGTTATGTAACTTCTTCACCTAATTATATACAGACGGCTCTTTTGCCGGAATCTACAAGATATCTTGCCGTAGTTGCGCTGAAAAAAGGTACGGGGACTGATGGTTCAGAAGCTGATCCGGTTGTAGATGAGGCTTTTTCAGAATTGATTAAAGAATTGGATGAAGAGTTTAAAAAACCCGGGTATTTTGCAATAGAAGAAAGTCCTTTGTATGATTTTAATGCCTTGGCACAGAGGGTTCCAAGCTATGTAAAGAAATATGAAAGTAAATATCCTTCTACAAGCAAGTTTACCGTGGATAAAGCCGGCGATATTACAAGTTTTATCTATGTAGCAATGACGGATGGAAGTATCAGAAAGCATAATTTAGAATACATGGATGAATATACCGTAGAAACAAAGGATATAGATGAAGATGATAATAAAGAAACGATGCAGGAGGTACTTTCCGTAAAAGTAAAGGTGAAAAATACACCATTTTACTTTAATTATAATATTAAGGAGTTTGATAAGGCTAGCCCTGATAAGGATATAGAAATTATAAAAAATACCTTTGCCGAAACTGTAAAGTTTAAAGCGGATATAGAAGAGTATCCATCTAAAGCTCCTATAGTTAAGATTGATAAGGTCAATAAGACTATAAGTTTTATAGTTGACAAAGAAAAGAGGTTCTATAATTCATCATTAAACGGGAAAGATGACCCTACAAGCAATAAGCCATTAACCACCTTGGCTATCAGTTCTTCAGAGTCTGACGGAGGTTTAAGTGCATACAGTGATTCTGAAAGGTCGGAGTGCTTACCTGAAACTGTGATCGCAAGTACTAAGATGTCTGAAGAGATAGCTTGGGCTTTGATGACAGGGCAAAAAGAATTTGTATTAAATTATAATACAAGTAGTAGTGAAATAGCCGCTGCCATACAGGAGGCCTGCTGGCAAAATCAATATATATTGGAACTTGATTATCCTGAAGGAAACATAGAAAGACAAAATGACGGAAGTTACCTTGTTGAAATGGACTACTTTATTTCCGATATCAATCAAAGAAAAGAAATGCAAAAGGCAATGAAGGCTAAGGCAACATCAATCCTAAAAAGCCTTGAAGGCAAGTATTCAAATTCACTTGATTTTCTTTATCAGGTTAATAAATACATATGTGATAATGTAGAATATGATTGGGATACTATAGGAGACGGAGATATAAAAGAATCAACCACAAGGACGGCATATGGACCCTTAGTAGAAGGAAAAGCTATATGCAGCGGCTACTCAAGGGCGTTTCAGCTTCTAATGACTATGTCGAATTTCAACTGTTTTGTAGATGGCGGAGTTACTCCGGGAGGAGGGCATGCTTGGAATATTGTAAGAACTAAAGACGGTTATTATATGGTGGACTGTACATGGAATGATGATTCGGAGGTATCGAATTTGTACCTTATGGTTCCCGAGGAGATATATGATAAAGATCATCAGTCGAAAAGAATTTGTATTACAGAAGATACAACACTTGGAAGAATAAATTATGCATATTCAGGTGGAGAATATGATTATCTTTCTAATATAGGTAAGGCTGTAACACTTAATGATCTTGATAATGCATTATATGCTTACGGTTCTTATGGTTATTGTCCGAATTGGCTTAGAGTGTATGATTTTTATGGTGATGTAAAGACATATTTAACGAGTACTGCTAATGCTTTATATGATGAATCCGGCATTTCAGTTTATTATACTGCCGAATGGAAGGATCAATGGCCGGGTATTGTAAAATTCACCAGTGAACAGCTTAGTGTAACGGACAAAAACTATGGAGAGAAGATAGAATAAAAAACACATAAAAATATTATAAAAAACAAAAGTACACAGGATATGGCAAGCTGAAATTACCATATTCTGTGTATTTTTTATTAAGTAAAACTCCCGAATTAAAGGTCTTAATCCTATAAAAATCAATCATTTTAAAACTGTAAAGTAGTCGGGTTAAATAGAATAAAGCAAAAATAAATTATTTTTCAAAACGACACTTTCGTGT
>CAJPUK010000064.1 GCA_905373785.1 uncultured Johnsonella sp.
TTTCTATAGGGCTTGTAGCCGCAAAAATCATAAAAAGATACAAAATAAAATCCTTTTTTCTACAGTCTTTTATAGTAAGCAGTGTTGTGAGTATATATACTCTGCCCATTATTCTTTATTTCTTCTACAGTTTTTCACCCTACAGTATAATTCTTAATATGCCGGTAATACCCCTTATGAGTTTTATCATTTATTTTGCTGTTACAGCCCTGTTATTTTTCGGGCTTATACATCCGATAAGTATAGTTTGTGTAAGGCTTAGCAGTCTTATACTTGAAATTTATCTTGTTTTAATAAGAATTTTTGAAAAGTTACCGGCTTATAAGCTTTTGATGGGTAGAGCAAGTGTGTGGCAGCTTGTGCTATATTATGCTATTATAACCGTGTGCTTTTTTGCATTGATTTATGTCAAAGGTTTATCCGGTAGTAAAAGAGGCGGCAAATGTAAGGCTTGCTATATAAAAATCGGAATTTATTTGACCTGCTGTTTTTTAAGTGTATTTATTTTACAAAAAATAAGGACTAAGTACAGCGTTATAAAGTTTATAGATGTGGGGCAAGGAGACGGCATTTATATAAGTGCGGGAGCTAAAAATATACTTATAGACGCCGGAAGTACAAGTAATAAAAAGGCAGGCAAGTATGTGCTTCAACCTTTTTTGGAAAGTCAGAGGGTAGGAGAGCTTGACTGTGTGTTTTTAACTCACGCAGATTTAGATCATACCAATGCCCTTATGCATCTTATAAAAGAAGATATCATTAAGGTGAAAATAATATATTTGCCCATACTTGCATTAAATGATGATTCTTATAATTATATTACGGAGCCGGCAGCTCAAAAGAAAATAGCTGTAAAATATATCGGCAAAGGTGATATAATTAATATTGATGAAAATATAAGTCTAACCTGCATATCACCAAGCAGGGAAAATGCTACTGATGACAGCAATGAGAAAAGTATAATGCTTATCTATAAGGAAAATAACTTTAAAGCGGTATTTACAGGTGATGCAGGTAGGTGGAGCGAGGAGTTTTTATTAAAGGATGAGGGTGTGACGGCTATGTTAAAGAACAGTACTTTGTTAAAGGTAGGGCATCACGGCTCTTTTACCGCAAGCAGTGAAGAGTTTATAGACTGCGTACTGCCAAAGTATGCCGTACTCTCGTATGCGAAGAATAACAGATATAATCATCCTCATAGAGAAACTGTATACCGGCTTGAAAAGCACAATATTAAAAGTTATCATACAGCAGTATCGGGGCAGATAAATTTTAAGATCAAGAATAATAAATTGTATATCAGTGAATATTTACAAAATTAAGTTACAGTTTAGTTCGCTAATTTATCTTCATCAAAAAACTAAAAGAATTTAAATTTTAGTTATAGATTGGACGAAGATGAATTTCGGCAGCAAACTGTTATAAGTATATGTCTACTATCTTAACTATAACAAAACTAACGGAGAAAGTTATGAATGTACTAAATGAAGATATAAAATCAGGAAAGTTTAAGTCCTTGTACCTGCTTTGCGGTACTGAAAAATTCCTTGTACTCAGTTACAAAAAAAGACTTAAAAAAGCCATAGTTCAGGATGATATGAATTACAGTTTTTTTGAGGGCAAGCAAATCGAAGAAAAGGAGCTGATGGATACAATAGCTACCTTACCTTTTTTTGCGGAGTCCAGATGTATAATAGTTGAAGACAGCAATTTATTTAAATCGGCATCGGATGCATTTATCAACTTTTTAGATACTATTCCAAAAAGCAGCCATGTTATTTTTATAGAAGAAGAGGTTGATAAAAGATCAAAGTTATATAAAAAAGTAAAGGAGCTTGGCTATATAGCGGTATTTGATACGGTTGAGAGAAGGGAGCTTAGAAACTGGGTAATAGGATTTGTTAAAAGGTATGATAAGGAGATAAGCCCCTATAGTGCAGAGCTTATACTTGACTATGTGGGAGCTGATATGAACAGGCTTAGTACCGAGCTTGAAAAGCTTATTTCATTTGCGGGTGATAAGGTCTTAATAGAAAAATCCGATATAGAGGGTATTGTAAGTGAGAGTCTACAAAATAAAATATTTGAAATGATCAATGCAATAGTGGTAAGAAATACGGACAGGGCAATGGATATATATCAGGATTTGCTTGCCCTAAAAGAAGCACCGCTTAAGGTTATAAGTTTGATTTCCGGACAGTTTCATCAATTACTGAGCATTAAGGATATGCTTGCTGACGGTATAGGAAAAAAAGAGATAGGAGCGAAACTTAAACTTGCGGATTATGTGCTGAGCAAGCTTGTAAAACAGTGCCAAGGCTTTGATAGGAAGAGGTTGTATGCATATTTTAATAAGTGCATAGAATTGGAGTATGATGTTAAAAGGGGGCTTATAGGAGACAGGCTGGCACTGGAAATAATTATAGTGGGAGATTAAAGTAACATTAGATTTGTCAAAGAGTTAGCAACATAAACAATTGTGCTTGTAAAAAAGACTGTAGGAAGCAGGTCAGCTATCTACAGTCTTTAGAAACTCTTTGTTGATTATGCAATTGCATTAACAGCCTTGGTAAGTTTTGAAACCTTACGAGCGGCGTTATTTCTGTGGTATACACCCTTGCTCTTAGCCTTGTTGATAGCTGAAACAGCCTCACGAAGCTTAAGTACAGCGTCTTCCTTGTTACCTGCCGTTATAGCAAGCTCCACCTTCTTGGATGCTGTCTTAACCTTTGATTTTATTGCCTTGTTTCTTGCTGCTCTTAACTCGGCTACGAGTATTCTTTTCTTAGCTGACTTAATGTTTGCCACTTGCTTTTCCTCCTGATAAAAAATAAAATTCAATGTAGTTATTAGTGTCACAAGGAAATCCTTGCTGCAGTAAACTGCATTTACAGATATTACATCGAATCATGGACACGGACAGCTCGATGTAAACATACTGCATTATTTTAGAGTATTTATACTTGATTGTCAAGTGTTTAAAGCTCAAAGACTTTTAAGATTCCAGCTCATCATAGGCTTTTTTCAGTCTTTCCATAGCTTCTTTAAGTGTTGCTTTGGGGCAGGCTATGTTAAATCTTTCAAAGCCTCTGCTTGCCTTACCGAAGATACTGCCCTTATTAAGCCATAGTTTTGCTTTTTTTTCTATAAATTCATCTCTTTTTGCATCATCAAGTCCCAGCTCCCGCATATCGACCCATATAAGATAAGTACCTTCAGGCTCTATCATATGAATTTTAGGCATATTTTTCTGTATAAATTCTCTCATAAAGGCTATGTTCTCATTAAGGTAAACCAAAAGATCGTCAAACCATGCACCGCCACTCTTATATGCAGCCTTTGTTGCCGCTATACCCATCATATTCGGCTGTGAGTAACCGGCTTTTTCTATGGTACTTTGATATAGCCTTTTCAGTTCTTTATTTTTTATAAAAATATTGCAGTTATGGAGTCCGGCAAGGCTGAAACTTTTGCTTGCAGAGGTCGCAAGTATTGTATTGTCCTCAAATTCCTTACTTAAAGAAGGAAAAACAAAGTGCTTATTAGTTCCATATACAAAGTCGCAGTGTATCTCATCACTGAATACAAGTACCTTGTGCTTTAAGCAAATATTTCCGAGCTTAAGCAGTTCTTCCTTAGTCCAAACTCTTGAAACCGGATTGTGAGGGCTGCAAAGTATGAACATTTTTACATTTTCGGAAACTATTTTTTTCTCAAAATCATCAAAATCTATACGGTATTTGCCGTTTTCTATATATAGGGGATTTTCAACCAATTTTCTATCATTCCTAAGTATTGCATCATAAAAAGGATAGTAAACCGGAGTTTGTATGATAATGGCATCACCCTTTGAAGTAAAGGTCTGTACTGCGGCTGCTATGGCATAAACTATGCTCGGTGCTTTAATAAGAGCCTCTTCGCAAAGCTCATACTGATGCCTTGACTTAAACCAGCTATAAACCGCTTCAAAGTAATCCGACTTGGTGTCGGTATAGCCATATACACCGTGATCTATAAGTTTTTGTAAAGCCTTGCTTATCTCAGGTGCAGCCTTAAAATCCATATCCGCAATCCACATCGGTAAGAGCTCATCATTTTTGCCTCTTTCCTTGGCAAAGTCGTATTTTAGGCAATTACTTCCCCTTCTGTCGATAATTTCATCAAAATTATATATCATCCTGTCCTCCTTGTAAGTATTATAAGGCTTCTTTAACAGTTTAGTTAAGCCTTTATTATTTTAAGCAAGTGCCTGTTCCAAGTCCTTTATAAGGTCATCCGCATCTTCAAGTCCTACCGAGAGTCTTAGGAATCTGTCATTGATACCCAGTCTTTCTCTTACCTCAACAGGTACATCACCATGGGTCTGTATCATGGGATAAGTCATAAGGCTTTCAACACCGCCAAGACTCTCCGCATAGGAGATAAGCTTTATTTTCTCAAGTGCCTTTCTGGCAGTATCCTCATTGTCGGTAACAAATGATATCATACTTCCAAAACCTGATGCCTGTTTTAGGTGTATATCATGCCCTTTATGCTCCTTAAGACCTATATACATAATTTTACTTACTTTGGGGTGATTTTTAAGAAATTCCGCTATCTTCATAGCGTTTTTTTCCTGTCTTTCAAGCCTTACACCTAAAGTCTTTATACCTCTTAATATAAGGTAGGAGTCAAAGGCGGATAGGGAAAGTCCTAAAGTCTTATAGGTAAATCTCATTTTTTCGGAAATATTTTTATCCTTAACGGAGATAAATCCTGCCAAGGTATCGTTATGACCGCCTAAAAATTTCGTAGCACTATGTAAAACTATGTCGGCTCCAAGCTCCAAAGGTCTGCAAAAATAAGGTGATAAAAAGGTATTGTCAATTATAAGCAGTAAATTATGCTTTGAAGCTATTTCCTTCATCTTGTGCAAATCGGTTACAAGCATGGTAGGGTTGCTGGGGGTTTCTATAAAAAGTGCCTTGGTATTGCTTTTTATACTTTTTTCAACCAAATCGGCATCAGAGCTGTCTACATAGTCAAAGCTTATGCCCTTTTCCCTGCCTACCGTATTAAAAATTCTTACCGAGCCTCCGTAGAGGTCTTCTGAGCAGATTATATTATCCCCGTTTTTAAAAAGGTCAAGCATTAGAGTGATGGCAGCCATACCTGAATTACAGGCTATACTGTCATAAGCATTTTCAAGCCCTTTCATAACCTTCTCAAGCTCAGCTCTGGTAGGGTTGCTCTCCCTTGAATAATCGTAGCCGGTACTTTCACCTATACCCGGATGGGCAAAGGTTGCCGCTTGGTATATGGGTACGGTTATGGCACCAAAGGGGTGCTCTTTATCTGAATTGTCATGACAGTGTATACATAAAGTATTAATGTTATAAGGCATATTTAGTCCCTCCATTATAAGTATTAATTATTTAAGAATCCCTTGCCTATGATTTCACTTGAAGAAGTGATGATTATAAAGGCATGAGGTTCGTTTTTTCTAACAAAGTTTCTTAATTTTAAGGCTTCAATTCGTTTCATGGTAGAAAGGATTATAGTTTTATTCCTATGTGCAAATGCTCCCTGTGCCTCATAAGTAGTTGCTGAACGATGCAGCTTATTTATAATGTATTCACATATTATATCAGGCTCTTCACAAATAATAGTAAAACATTTGCAGGTATTAAAACTTTCTATAAAACTGTCTATGATAATAGACTTACAGCTAAGTCCAAGGAAAGACAGTAAGGCAGTCTTAGGGCTGAATATAAAAAAGGATATAAGTATGGCTATAAAGTCTGCAAGAAAAAGCATGGCACCTATATTAAGCGAAGTATATTTCTTGATTATCATGGCAACTATATCGGTTCCTCCGCTTGAAGCTCCTATATTAAAGAGTATGGCTGAGGCGATTCCGGGTATAATAATTGCAAATATAAGCTCAAGCAAAGGCTCATCGGTAAGCGGCTTGCTGATATGAAAATACTTTTCAAACAAACTGATGCTTACTGACAAAAGAAGACTTGCATATACGGTCTTTATGCCGAATTTCTTTCCTATGGTAATAAAACCAAGTATTAAAAGTATTATATTGGCTATATTGATAAAAGTGGAATTGGAAAGATGTGTAAGCCGACTTACAACTGTTGCATAGCCGGTGATTCCGCCAAAAGAAAAGTTATTCGGAAACTTAAAAACACAGGTTCCGACTGCCATAAAAAGGATACTTACAGTGATTATGATATACTCTATAATAGTTGTTTTTAACTTGGATCTACCTTTTAAAAGTGTGTCTAACATCTAATATACTCATCTTTCTTGCTTGATAAAATAAGAACTAATATGCTATACTTTTGCTACTTGATAAGATAAGCAGCAGCTTTTATTTATCGGTTCATTTTAATTTTCATTACCTATAACTATAACCCATATGGTGATTATAGGCAATAAAAGATTAATGTATTTTTTTAAAGTGGCGGCAGTTTGCTTATGCAAAAGCCAATAATAAGCTCTGTAGAATTACGAGTTTGATAAGTGATGAATTGCATAGCCGAATCGTTGCCAACAAGGAAGGAGTAATTATGAAAAAAACTTTACTTACAACTTTATCGACATTTGCCTTGATGGCACTTCTTGGTGCCTGTGTACCTTCAAGTACGGAGTCCACTGCTGCAAAAGAAGGTGATTCAAGTGCCGCAAGCACAGAAAGCACTGCCGCACAGATGGGTGAAAGCAGCAAGACGGTAGACCAAAATCTTCCTAAGATAGGAGTTATACAACTTGTAGACCATACTTCACTCAATATAATCTACGATGCATTTTCCAAGGAACTTGTGGAGCTTGGTTATAAAGACGGGGAAAATGTTATTATAAACTTTAAGAACGCTCAGGGAGATATGGCTAATCTTCCTACTATAGTACAAAGCTTTGAGGCTGATAAGCAGGATGTGGTAGTAGCAATTACAACACCGGTTGCACAGGCGGCTATGTCACTTACCGCAAGTACTCCTGTAATCTTTTCCGCTGTAACCAATCCGGTTGAAGCCGGAGTAGTGTCCGACCTTAATACTATAGACAAGGGTATGACAGGAACTACGGATGCGGTAAATGTTGATAAGATCATGGACCTTGCCATGACCATAAGTAAGGATGCAAAGACTGTAGGATATATATATAATCCGGGAGAGGATAATTCGGTAAGTAACCTTGCGGCATTAAAAGAGTATGCAGGCAGTCACGGCCTTACAATAGAAGAGGCAAGTATTTCAAGCAGTGTGGACTTACAAAGCGCAGCCTCTTCTTTAGCTGAAAAGGTGGACATTTTCTTTGTTGCCAATGATAATACCGTTGCCGAGTCAATGCCGGTACTTGTTAAAGTTGCCAATGATGCAAAGAAGCCTTTATATGTAGGTGCGGACTCCATGGTTATGGACGGAGGTTTTGCAACTGTAGGTATAGATTATACGGATCTCGGTAAGGAAACCGCACGTATGGTTGATCAGGTACTTAAGGGCAAGAAGGTTGAAGAAATGCCTGTAAAGGTGTTTAAGGATGATTTGTATACCTATATCAATACAGATACTGCAAAGACTATAGGTGTTGAAATTCCTGAAAGTATACTTTCAGATGAAAAATTCGTAGAAATTAAGAATAAAAAATAGTTAGAGGGAGAGTATATGGCTTTATCTACATTTCTGGGCAGTATAGAGCTTGGATTAATATTTGCCATTTTATCATTGGGGCTTTTTATAGTATTTAGAATCTTGGACTTACCGGATCTTACCGTAGACGGAAGTTTCGTTACAGGACTTGCCTACACTGCGGTATGGTCAAAGGCGCAAAATCCGCTGTTGGGTATATTTTTCGGAGTCCTCGCAGGAGCCTTGGCAGGTATAGTTACAGGAATTTTACATACAAAACTTAAAATACACGCTATTTTAGCAGGAATATTAACTATGACGGGACTTTACTCCGTAAATCTTATGATCATGGGAGGGAAACCCAGCATATATTTTTACGGAGAAAAGACTGTATTTACCCCGTTTGAAAATAAGCTGTTCTTAGCAGGTTATGATATGGGGAAACTTTTGTTCCTGGCTGTTTTGGTGACGCTTATAGTTGTAGTAATGTACCTGTGCCTAAAGACACAACTTGGACTTTCTCTTAGAGCTACAGGAGATAATGAGGCTATGGTAAGAAGTTCAAGTATTAACACCGATGTAATGAAGATACTCGGATTTACTATATGTAATATGTTGGTTGCCTTATCCGGAGCAGTATTTACTCAATACAGTTCCGGAGGTACTACAGGTTACGGAGTAGGTATGCTGGTACTCGGACTTGCAAGCATAATTATAGGAGAGACCGTACTGCCAAGAAGAGGTATGCTAAGTCATCTTATAGCGGTAGTTGTGGGAGCTATAGTATATAGATTTATAATTACCGTAGCTTTTCAGCTGGGACTTCCGGCGGACAGTCTTAAACTTTTCAGTGCTATGATAGTAATACTTGCCCTGTCGGTTCCGGTTGCAAAAACATCCCTAAGGAGGTTTAAAAAGCGTGCTTAGTATAAAAGATTTGAGGGTTGTATTTAATAAGGGAACAAACAATGAAAAGGTCGCTTTAGACGGTATTGATCTTGAGCTTTCGGACGGAGACTTCGTAACTGTTATAGGAAGCAACGGAGCAGGTAAGAGTACCTTGCTTAATGCCATAGCGGGCAATATAGAGATAGAAAGCGGCAGTATAATAAATAACGGTGTGGATATAAGCTATATGAAGGAGTATAAGAGAGCAAGATTTATAGGAAGGCTCTATCAGGATCCTCTAAAGGGTACAGCTCCGCATATGACTATAGAAGAGAATCTGGGTCTAGCCTACAGTAGGGGTAAAAGGCTTAGATTCGGATTTGGTGTAAGAAAGTCGGACAGACAGTTTTTTAAGTCTGCCTGTGCAGGACTTAACCTCGGACTTGAGCATAGGCTAAAAAGCGAGGTGGGACTTCTTAGCGGAGGTCAAAGACAGGCACTGACCCTTCTTATGGCAACCTTGGAAGTGCCTGAACTTTTGTTACTTGACGAGCATACGGCGGCACTTGACCCTAAAACAAGTGAGCAGATTATGAAGATAACCAGGGAAATAGTGGAAAGCAATAAGATAACAACTCTTATGATCACTCATAACATACAAAATGCCTTGGAATACGGTAATAAGACCTTGGTTATGTCAGGCGGCAGGATACTGACCATACTGGGGGAAGAAAGAAAGAATATGGATATCTCGGATATTATGAAGCTTTATGCGGCTAATCATGATAGTTTGAGTGATAAATTTATACTCTCATAAAATGGTGGTATGTTAGCAACATAAACAATAGTGCTTACAAAAAACTCCTTATAACTCCATCATACTCATTTGATGGCTAAATAGTCAGAAACACTCCCTATTTCAATCATACTCGCAATACTGTTAATAAAGTTTCGACAAATTTAGTACAGACTGCGGAACTCGCTTGTCCACCGTTTTTGGGTATAAAGCTAAGTTCCGCAGTCTGTGTGAATTTGTCGAAGCTTTGAAAAAGGGTTGAGGGTATGATTGAATTATACGGAGTTTTTTATAAACTATAATCACAAACTATTATCATTGTTTATGCTGATAACTACCCGACTTTGCTAACGATTCACCGCTTATGTTATACTGCTAACCGGGAGAGAATAAATTTATGAAAGATAGCAGATTATTTAAAATACTTTATTATATTTTGGAAAAGGGAAAGGTTACAGCCGCTGAACTGGCGGATGAACTTGAGGTATCGGTAAGAACTATTTACAGGGATATAGACTCTTTGAGTGATGCCGGTATCCCTATTTACGCTATTAAAGGAAAGGGCGGCGGGATAGAGATCGACAAAGAATTTGTACTTAGTAAATCCATACTGAGTGAAGATGAAAAGAATATGATAATGCCTTCACTTTATGGCTTGAGCAGTACGAGCGATTTATTGGGAAAGGAACTTTTAACAAAGCTTTCTGCCTTGTTTAATATGAAAAATATAAACTGGCTGGAGGTTGATTTTAATAATTGGCAGAATAATAAGGTCAGTGAAAAAGCTTTTAATGATATAAAATTTGCAATCTTAAATAAGCATAAAATTTCACTTTTATATTACGCTGTCTATGGGGTACAAACAGAGCGTAGTTGTAAACCTGTAAGGAGGTAAAAAAGAAAAAGCCTAATAACTTGTATGATGAAATAGTATTTGAAGTTCTAAAAGAAGGTAAGGTAATTCAGGTTTTGCATATCGGAAGTTATGATGATGAGCCTGAGTCATTTGAGAAAATAGAAAAACTTGCAAGTAAAATGGGACTTAGTAGAATTGGAAACTCTCATAAGGAAATATATTTGAGCAATAAAAACAGGACTGCTAAAGATAAGCAAAAAACTGTTTTAAGGTACTCTGTAAGGTGATTTTGTTGTTGTGGGAGAGTAATTCATAAAGTTATAACTTAAATAAATACCATATTTGCCGATTTTATCAGTTATAACTGATAAAATCGGTTTTTTATCATTGTTTATCAGATATAGATGTGTTATAGTTGTTGTTAAATGATAGGAAAGGAGGCTATTGTCTATGATTAAGCGAGAATTATATATGCATCGTATCCGTCCCTTTATCGGTTCCGAGCTTATTAAGGTCATAACAGGTATACGCCGTAGCGGCAAGTCTGTTATGTTGGAGCTAATTAAAAATGAACTGATTGAGTCGGGAGTAAATCAGTCTCAATTTATTTCCATAAATTTTGAGAATATGAGCTATAGTCATTTGCAAAGTTCAAGAGTTTTGCATGATGAGATTATTAAACAGGCTGCTGATATACAGGGTAAGATATATCTTTTTTTTGATGAAATTCAAGAGGTTGAGGAGTGGGAAAAGTGTATTAATTCACTGCGTGTAAGTTTGGATTGCGATATTTATATAAGCGGATCCAATGCTAAATTATTATCAGGAGAACTTGCTACTTATCTGGCAGGAAGATATGTTGAGTTTGTTATATACCCTTTTTCTTTCGCAGAATTTATATCTATATATAAAAAAGAAATGTCGGATGAAAGGCTAAGAACTTATTTCCAAACCTATCTTACATTCGGAGGTATGCCATACCTTAGCAATATTAGGTATGAAGAAGAGCCGACAAGACAATATTTGACGGATATTTTTAATTCGGTTTTGCTTAAGGATATTATAAAGAGGAACAAGATAAGAGATATAGATCTTTTGGAAAGAATTATTACATATGTTATTGCAAATGTAGGAAGTACCTTTTCTGCAAACTCTATTGCCAAGTTTTTTAAGAATGAGCAACGCAAAGTTGCAGTTGAAACAATCGTAAATTATATCAATTATTGTTGTGATGCATTTTTATTTTATCAAGTAAAGCGTCAGGATTTACAGGGCAAGCAAATTCTCAGCTTTAATGAAAAATACTATATTGCCGACCATGGTATACGAGAGGCTGTCTTTGGTGGAAATACAAGAGATATTAACCTTGTTCTTGAAAATATTGTTTTTATGGAATTGCTTAGAAGAGGTTATGAGGTAAGAGTGGGAAAGGAGAAAGATAAGGAAATTGATTTTGTGTGTAAAAAAAGAGGCGAAAAACTTTATATTCAAGTAAGTTATTTGCTTGCCTCACAGGAGACAATAGACAGAGAGTTTGATGTATATAAGGAAATTAATGATAACTACCCTAAATATGTAGTTTCTATGGATGATTTTGATATGAGCAGAGACGGTATCAAACATAAGAATGTAAGAGATTTTCTTTTAATGAAAGAGTGGGGATGATGTAACAATAATGGTTTATCTATCACATAAACTGTTATAAACATATCTTGCCTTGGATACGCTCCCGCTAACTTCACCTCGCAGCGGTACTAAGCTTTATCTTCACCTGACGGCTTGATAAAGCAAGTACCG
>CAJPUK010000065.1 GCA_905373785.1 uncultured Johnsonella sp.
TAAAAGACTCCTTATAATTCAATCGTTTTAGCGCTTAACCCTCCTGATAAAGCAAGATACAAATTCCACAGTCTGTGTAAATTTGTCAAAGCCTTAAAAAGGTTTACCGGTATGATTGAATTATAAGAAGTCTTTTTATACATTAATTTTATAAACTATAAGCACAAACTATTATAATTATTATGTTTCTAAGCACTCGAAAAACTGTAACATATATCACAGCATTGATTTAATTTGTTTATTTATAAGAAGTATTGCCACCAGTATACAGGATACCATCTTGTCAACTATATTGGAAACTACTGCTCCCCAATAAGTAGCACTTATCATCTCCTGACCTGCCTGTTTTAACGCCAGTATAATAACATCCGTACCTGAGCCGGTCAACCCGCCGAATAAAGCGATTCTGATAGGTGCTCCTATCATAGGTGCAACTATAGACAGCAATACTCCGGCTATTATAGCCTTAGGCAGGGTAAAATTCCCTCTTGAGACCAGTGCAACTACTATAGCAACCGCAATACTGACAAGTGCGAAAGGAACTGCCGCCCAGCTTCCTCCTACAGCTCCCATCAGTAAGTTTGTTGCGATACCTGTCAGTATGCCGTAGGGCATACCATATACCGCCGCTATAAATATAGTTCCCATGGTATCAAGGAAGAGTAAGGGTATTTTAAGAGCGGAAACCGCCTCCCCGAGTACAACATTAATAACCACCGCCATAGCACAAATTACCAAAGCTTTAACACTTAACTTCATACATCTTCCCCCTCTATAAACTTATCAAATTCCGATTCCAAATCGCCAACATTAAACTCATCATATGAAGTAGGAATCTCCATATATTTTCCGATCAAACCTATTCTTTCACAGGCTTCAAAATATAACTCCATAAGTATCCCCCGTTTACCCGATATAGAGCAATTGGGGCTTTCATTGATGCCTATAACACCAAGGTACTTATAATTACTTTCTTTATACATCTTAAGTTGTGTTATGACCGGCTCCAATAAATCCAAGCACCTTTTTCTATATCCTTCTATGCTGTTATAATCTTCATAACTCATAGCCGCTCTCTCAAGCCCCATGCAAAGCAGTTCAGGGCAGGGAAGCTGTATCAGCCCCACCCCTTTTTCCAATATATATTTTACTATAGGGTAGGCACCTCTTGCCCTCTCCCATCCGTTTACCACTGCATTTTGATTAAGTATACAATGTGATACCACCACTATTTTTTTACCCGGAAAAATAATCGACTCCTTCAACATCTTTTATTTAGATGTTTTTGTTATATTGTTTGCTTTTTTGTAAAATCGTGTTGTACATTGTATCATATTTTTATTTTTTTGAGTAGATGTATTTTATTTAAAATTATAAGAGGCTATCGCTTCAGTAAAGCAACAGCCCCTTTATTAATGCCCGATTAATGCATGCAGTTTAGGCATTAATACCTGATTAATGCGGTTTAAGCATTAATACCTGATTAATGCGGTTTAAGCATTAATACCGTTTTTTACTTTATTTTTCTTCCACCAGTGAAGAAAGTTTTTTATCGAATACAAAAAGAATCAATGCCGCTACTACAGCTATAGCTATAATTATGTAACAAGCGGTTCTGAAACCAAATTGTGTCTTTTCACCAAATAACCATGAGTATACAGGACCGTATAACTTAGCTGCTGCGAAGTTTGAAAGTCCCCATACAGACATCATAAGTCCTAAGTAACGGCTCGGTGAATACTTACTTATAAATGAATGTCCAAGTGGTGAGAAGAACATCTCTCCAAGTGTCATACTCAAAGTAATTCCGAGTACTATCCAAAGTACACTTACATGACCGGTTCTATCTTTTACAATATCCAAAAGTGCATACGCACCATAACAAACTCCAAGAAGTCCTATACCTATTCCGGTCTTTTTGAAAAGGCTCATATCACCCTTAGGTCTTGCAGCAAGTACAAGCCAAATCTTTGCCATAACAGGTCCAAGTATTATACAATACATAGAGTTTGCGGCATCAAGCCAAGTTGAAGGTATGGTATATCCGAATATTACCCAGTCCGCATTGTCTGCCCAGTAGTAATATGCAGGAAGGTAAGCCAAATACCAGAAAATCCAGAATATTACAGATATACAAGCTGCCAGTACTATAGCACCGAGTCTTTTCTTTTCTATAATACTCAAAGGTCTTACATCACCCTCTTTAGTTAAAGACTTTTTATCAAATTCCTTTTCTTCCGCAGTCTTCCCCTTCTTAAAAGGCTGGCTTCCTATATCTCCAAGCTGTTTCCAGCATACAAAGAAATACCATAAAGCTCCTAAAACCATTGATAGAGCAGCCAATTGGAAACATGGAGCAAATCCCAATACTCCGTTCTTCGCAAAGACATCCTTATAAAGAATACCTACCGCAAATGTACCTATGAAAGCTCCTACATTTACAAGAGTATATCTCATTGAGAAAGCCGGATCCATATGCTCTTTATCTGTTATGATTCTTCCCAGTATAGGTCCGTTCTTAAATAAAGCAAGACCGACTGTTACAAGTGAAATCATGACATACACACCCATAGGTCCCTTAGATATAGAACCTACAAAATAACCTGCACCGGCAATAATCATACCTACCGGAGTAGTATACTTCGCTCCTATCCAGGAATCTACTATCATACCTCCAAGTAAAGAACCAAGGTATGAAAATGCTGTAAGATTTGACTGCATATTCGCTCCCATATCGTCGGATAAACCAAGTCCACCCTCTGCTACTGCTGTGGTAACAAAGATAAGGATAAGTGAACGTCCGAGATAATAAGCTAAACGCTCAAAAATCTCAGAAGCTGAACAGGTCCAAAATGCTGCCGGAAAACTCAGTTTTTTATTCTCCATAAAAACCTCCCTTTTTATTTTGTTTAATTATATTATATAAATATAATAATTACTATAGTTTTTTCATATATTTTATTATTTCAAAGCAATTTTTTCAGAAATATATTAAGTGCTTCTTTATTCTTTTCTTGTATTTTCATATTTTAACAACTTCTATAGCTATTAGAAAGCACTTATATTAACTATTTATTACATTTTTTTAATTTTTTTACTTCTTGTACTCAGCTTTATTATAGAATAAAATATATCATATTCTTAAATTTAGGAGGATTTCATGAAAGAGAGAGTAAATAAAGGGTTTACGGGTGCTATAGTATTAGCGGTTATCTTGTTTTTTCTGGCGATATTTTGGGGGTTTTATGAAAAAGAATGGATACTGTCTTTCGGCTCGGCAAAAAACATGTATAATCAAGGTGTAATATTCGCAGGTAATAAGGATTATAACCGAACAGACACGGATGAAGGCGTATATACAGTACGAGTATATGAGATATTTGAGGTATTTGAGCCGGGTGAGCTGGACACTGATGATAACCTTTATTTAATTACAATCGATGCTGTTTCAACAGACAACAAAGTAGTCTACGGCTCTGCCTATCTTGAGGCAAAATCAAGTAATAAGCAAATTAGGAAGTTACTTGATGACTATACAAAAGATCCCGAGGCTTTTTTTAATGAGGAGCATTATCTTTTTGTAGAAGCAACAAAGCTTGCATATGAGGATGAACAACTTCTCTCAGATCTTACCAATTCAGTGTTTGAGGGCAATAATGATGCAATTGCCAATACGGATAATCGATACATACTTGAAGTAGCAAGTGTTTGGTATGAACTCTTATGGGCTTACGGAGTAATTATAGTACTTTTGGCTATCATTATAGGTTCTTTATACTCTGCATTTAAATCAAAGAAACTAAATAGATTATATTATGATAAGCTTTATGAGCTTGATCCGACTCTTAAGGATAACCTTTCCGAGCTTCCCGGCAAGGCAACTTATTCCGATCCGGGAATAGGAGCTTTTATATATAGGGATCATTTGATTTTAACAAGCAGAAGTTTTCGTATATTCAGCCTTAGTGATATGCGTTGGATATACTATACGGAAAAGAAGACAAAATACTACGGAATTATAACTGTGGCAACCGAGTATCTTCTTAATGTATTTTCAGAAATAGACAACAAGCATGTAAATCAGGCAGTTTCCATAACAAACAATAAAAAGCTTAAAACCAATATAGAGGAACTTTTAGGATATATATACAGTAAATATCCTCATGTTATAGTAGGATTTAATAGAGAAACTCAGGCTGCATACGCTGTAGTAAAAAATAATAACAATTAATCCAATACTCGGACAATATAAATATATCTTGCCTTGGACAGGCTTCCTTAACTAAAACCTCGCAGCCATGCTGATATTTGCTGCACCTTGGGTATATAAAAATACCGTATAGGGAGGTTTTAATTGTCCTTGGCAAGATATTTTTAATTGTTTATATTCTAAACAGCCTTACTCACTACCGTACCTACTTAATTATATCTGAACTGACCTTTATTTTTTCTTTTACTATAAGCCGAGTACGTCTGAGATTTCCTTCATGGCATCAAGAGAAAGTTTTGCGAAATCTTCGAATTCAATTCCGGTATTTTCTATTGCCCACATAGCCTCACGATTGGCACCTGCCGCAAATCTTGTCTCTCCCATCCTTTTAACTATTGATTTGACCTTTACACTTGCAATTTTCCTATCCGGATATACAAGCGTTATAGCATTGATAAAACCGGTTATAGGATCGCCTGAGTAAAGTGCATTTTCAAATACAGTCTCCACTTTCTTGCCGGTTGCGGGATTATGCGCCAGGATTGCATTATACATAGCTTCATTGCCAAAATTAAGCTCTCTGAGTATTTCAACCGTTCTTTTGCCATGCAGACTCATGTCACTCTTCCAGTCAACCAGATCATTATCAAGATCATGCAGCAGCCCTGCAATTCCCCACAGATCGACATCCTCAGGAGAAAGTCTTTTTGCAAGTGCTCTCATAACAGCCTCAACTGCAAAAGAATGAATCTTTATATGCTCTGTTGTTATGTACTTATTAAGTAAAGAAACTGCGGTATCTCTATCAATATTCATATATTCCTCCTCGTTAAAAAAATATCTATTGTAGATTTTACAATAAGTTCGAATAAATTTCAACACTGCACCGGATATCAACGATACTATATAGCTATAAAAATACCGACCCCAAGCATCAGATTTATACATCTGACTTTTGGAGTCGGTACATTTTAAGGCAGTCGCCTCGTTATAAATTTTTACATATTTCCCACAAGTAAGTCCTTTACTATGCCGAAAGACTCTCTTAGCATATTGTTGGGCAGATAAAAAGGATTGGAGGTGGCTACAATACCTTGCACATGGGTAAAACCTGTTTTCTTCGCTATGGAAACTCCTCTGAATACATGAAAATTATTAGTAACTATACCTACCTTATTATTTTCTTTATCAAGATATTCACTGCTGTTTTTAATATTTTCCACTGTATTGACAGAAGCATTTTCCACTATTATACGCTCTGACTTTATCCCCTTTTCAACAAGGTATCTTTTCATTGCATCGCCCTCGGCTTCCGGCTCGTTATCTCCCTTACCTCCTGAAACTATGCACTTTGTAGCGGGATTTTTTTCCAAATACTCATATGCCTTATCCAAACGGTAACGAAGTACTATGCTCGGACCGCTCTTTCTTACCTGTGCTCCAAGCACTATCAGGTAATCAAGCCCTGCCTCCTCTTTTGTAAAAAAGGCTGAAAAAATAAAGATCCAAGTAAGGGCTACTATACAGGTTCCCATTATCATACCTGAGCAGACAAGCCTTTTTAAAAGCCTTGGTGCTTTTTTCCAAAGTCCCAAGTCTTTAGCAAACCTCCAAATAAGAGTACATGCCGCAAGTAAAAACCAAATTCGATAAAATCCCGTTCCGCTGCCCACACGCTTCATTAAAATGCCATATAATATTAGAAAAACACTTAAAATTCCTGAAAATATCCATTTTACCGCTACAGACCATAACCTTCTTTTCATAGCTGCCTCCTTTAGGAATGTAATTTAAGCTATTTTTAACAACATTTTCGTACAAAAAGCACATCTGCTTTAAATTAGTGTACCTATGCCGATTTGAAATAGATTGCCGATTATAGTGAGTTATAGTATTATGCTAAAACTGTACCAAACCTTCTATAGGTCCGGTAAGTATAGCTTGCTTTACATACATTATAGGACCTTTTCCGCCATACTGTCTGCTGTTTTCCGCCTTTATCTTTGCTCTTACCTTGACCCAGTCTTTATTCTTAAGGTTGGCACTGCCCGAATACATACATATAAAACCTAAAAACTGTATATCGGCTTCACAGCAGGTCATGGCTCTCCTGCCTGCGACAAAGGCGGCAGACGGTATACCTCTTGGCTTAAGCACCTGCGCTGTAAACTCAACCTCTTTACCGTCATACCTTTCCGGTCTTTCCATGGAATCTATATAAAAAATACCGAAAGCATCTTTATCTATCTTAATCTCATCAGCATCTATGTCATAGGGAAGTTGTATGGAAAAATCACCTCTTATTTCTCCGTCTTTCCCCTCAAAAACTATCTCGGCTTCACTTGCCATAGCCTTTAGTGCCACATAGTATGATGAGAGTTTTTCCTCTTCTATATCATCCGCCCTGTTACATATTACAAGCTCGGTTTCCTTTAGCATAGGTCCCATAAGAGCCTTCATATTCTTTATATAAAGATCAAGCCTTGAAGTATCAAAGATACTTATATATTGATTAACAAAATACTTATCCGAAAGCTTAAATGTATCCTGCTGCCAGGTACCGTTCCACTCTATAATTATCCTCTCCGGCTGATACTTTTCTATAAGAGCGTCTATTTTTTCAGGCTCTATATCTTCTTCACTTTCTATATTTATCAAATGTGTATGATTGCTTTCAAGTAAATCCTCAGGATACTCTTCTTCTCCCTCTTCACATAAAAGTAACAAAGTATCATTATCTGTCTTAAAATAATCCTGCTCCATGGTAAACTTGATAAACTGTGTCTTGCCCGACTCTAAAAATCCGTTTACCATAAAAATCGGAACTTTTTTATCTGTATTTGACATATTTCCCTTCTTCCTATGTAAATGCAGTACTGATATAGTAAGAAAACCAAGTTCTCTTACCGTTTTACATTTACTACATTACGCCTTAAATAATTCCTCTAACTTTTCCTTTTCAAGATTAGCCCCTATTACACAAGCCTTAGAGGTATAGCAAGCCTTACCGTCTCTTAACTCCACCTCTCCGGGTACAAGATCGAAGTAAGCCCAGGTATTGTCATCAAGCTCTATCATACCCTTAGCTCTGAGAACTACACCGTACTCACTGCTTTCTGAAAGCTTTTCAAGGATATCTTCAAGTTTTTGTCTGCTAAGTCTTTCGATCTGCTCCCTACCCCAGCTTTCAAAAACCTCATCGGCGTGGTGATGACCGCAGCCACAACTCTCGCCATGCTCATGATGGTGTCCATCATGGTGATGATGTTCATGATCTTCATGATGTCCGCAGCCACAGCTCTCGCCATGCTCATGGTGATGCTCTTCATGGTGGTGATGCTCATGACCTTCATGATGACCGCAGCCACAGCTCTCTCCATGTTCATGATATTTATCCTTCTCTTCTTCTATCATTTCTTTGGCAAGGTCCGTATCCTTTTCAAGTATCTCAAATATTTGCTCATTATCAAGCTGCTTTAGGGGTGTGGTAATAATTTTTGCTGTAGGATTGATTTCCCTTACTATCTCCACTGCCTTAGCCTGCTTTTTCTCATCCGCTATATCTGTACGACTCAGCACTATAATATCGGCATACTGTATTTGATTATTAAAAAATTCTCCAAAGTTTTTTGCATACATCTTACACTTGCTTGCATCTACCACAGTTACGGACTTACCCGGCTCTATCTTAAGCTTTGACTCTACAAGCTCCACCGCCTTCATTACATCAGAAAGCTTTCCTACGCCGCTCGGCTCTATAATAACTCTTTGCGGCTCATACTTTTCAAGTATTTCCTTAAGACTTGAAGTAAAGTCTCCTACCAAAGAACAGCAGATGCAGCCGGAATTCATCTCCTTTATCTCTATGCCGGAGTCTTCCAAGAATCCTCCGTCTATTCCCACCTCACCAAACTCATTTTCTATCAAAACGGTTTTCTCGTTTTTTACTATTTCAAGTACTCTTTTTATAAATGTGGTCTTTCCCGCACCTAAAAATCCTGAAACTATATCTATCTTTGTC
Organism: uncultured Johnsonella sp.; assembly: GCA_905373785.1. GTDB lineage: Bacteria > Bacillota > Clostridia > Lachnospirales > Lachnospiraceae > Johnsonella. The sequence continues at coordinate 8,232 of CAJPUK010000065.1, forward strand.
ATTATTATCTCCTTACTTTATTGCTTTTTTTATTCTATTTATAACCATTACCGCCATTATTCCCATAACAAAACCGCTCGTTACTCCGAATATTATAAGAATAGGCATATATGATATAACTTGCACTGTATTTACCACTATTATCGCCACCATAAGCTGTCCTATATTATGGCTTACCGCACCTGCTATACTTACTCCCGCTACGGAAAAACTTCCAAGTTTTTTCAAAAGCAGCATACAAAGTATACTGCATAAGGCTCCAATCAAAGAGAACATCATTGCGGAAAGGTTGGCAAATGTAAATGATACCAGTATAACTCTTAAAATCGATATGCTTATTGCAGCCTTTTCATCCATAACATATAAGGCTACAATAACCACCAGATTGGCAAGTCCTATCTTCATACCCGGAATAGCAAAGGGCAGAGGAATAAGGCTTTCTATATAGCTTAGTATCATTGCTAAAGCCACAAACATGGCATATAGGCTTAGGTATTTTATTTTTAGCTTAATATTTCCCTCCTTCTGCCAAGAAATTCATATGATTTGCATTTTTTTAGAATTAGTATTGCCATAGACTATAACCAAAATCCAATTATACTTAATCTATGGCAATATTAAAACCGTTTTTTAACTTTTAAATGATATTTATGATAAACTGTCGTTACAGTTCAGGTAGCCCGGATATATATGTATAATATGCTAAATGAAAGCTTGCTTTCAGCTACATATTATACATATATATAACAGGCTACTGCCAATATTCATCTTCGTCTAATTTATAAATAAGAGCAAACATTTTAAGTTGTTTTGACGAAGATGAATGAGCTACCTGAACTGTAACAAACTGTCTAATTCCCTATTTCGGAGTGCCGAACAACTGCACCCAGTGAGCTTCATACTTTGAACCGCTTTTTTCAAAGTAGCCTACACCTATCTCCGTATATCCGGAATTTAATATATTGTTTCTATGACCTTCACTGTTCATCCAACCCTCAACCACATATTTAGGACTTGGATAACCGGCTGCTATATTCTCTCCAAAAGCTGTATAGTTATATCCGGCTTCTTTTGCCGCTGTTGAAGCTCTACTGCCGTTAGGTCTTTCATGATCGAACTTGTCAACAAGTTCCGCTGCCCTTACATCAGCAGCCTTAGAGAGTTTATCAGAGATGGAAAGAGAAGAAAGTCCTCTGTTATTTCTCTCTATATTAACCAATCTCACTACCTCTCTCTCGTATTCACTTATAAGCTCATTATTTGAACCTGCCGCTTGATTATCAACCCATCTTCCGCTTGCATCTACATAGTATTTACCCTCTACATTAGTATTACTTGCCATGGCACCGCCATTGGCTGCATCAAGATAATACCAACTTCCGTCTACATAAACCCATCCGGTTTGCATATTTCCGTTCGGTATATTAAAGTAATACCATTTTGAATCCCTATCCTGAAACCAACCTGTACGCATTATAGCCGCAGGACTAAAACTGTACCATTGATTATTAATGTTCTTCCATGCATCAGCTACGTAATCACCATTATCTGTTCGGTAACGCCAACCGCTACCTGTACTGACCCACGAATCCGCCTTACTTTCCATAGACAAAACTCCAACGGATAATATAGTCAGCATGGCTGTCAGAATCAATCTCCTTTTCATAAAAAACCTTTCGTTTACTATAACTTACAGTTGCACCAATACATTTTGTATTAATTTTATGTCAACAGTTGCCTCTATTATTATAGTATAATAAAGCTAAATTGAGAATACTATGTATATTGTTTCTTAAAATAAGCTGATTTAGCGTTACAGTTCAGGTAAACCGGATATATATAATAGGCTACTGCCAATATTCATCTTCGTCCAATTTATAAATAAGATTAAACATTTTGGGGTTGTTTTGACGAAGATGAATGAGCTACCTGAATTGTAACGATTTAGTAGTTGCATTTCAATCGAAACATTCACCTGAACTTATATATGTGCATAGTACTTTAACTCTACACATCTGAAATATCTTTTATTATTCCACAGCACTTATAATGCAACAGCGGATAATACTCTATCGGCACATCCTTTTCTTTTGCAAGTCTTACAAGATGTCCAAGCTGTGCATCATCCTTATATCTTTCATCAATCAAGATCTTCCATGGAAGTCTCCTTAAAAGCACTCTGGTAGCCTCACCTATGCCGGGCTTTATAAAGTTGATGTCTTTGACATTAAAATCCTTGGCGATTTTTTCTACCTCATCTATCCCTCTTCCCTCTATGTACTTTTTATCATCTTTATTCTCAATTTCAAACTTATCTTCTATTTGCCTGATAAAATCATAGGACAGATCCGAACTTTCAAGTTCAGCGTAATACATCGCTCCATGAAAATCATTTGCCCCTATGATATCACTTCTTAAAAAGGTTCTACTCACCAAGCCCGATACCGTACTGTTTAGACAGGAACTTGGTATCAGTATATCCTCGTGTGTGCCGCAAAGTTTCGTAACATTTGCAGGATCCGCTATAACCGCAATCTCCGAGGAAACTCCCTCATACTTTTCCAAAACCTTCTTAAGCTCGTTTAATATCGCCCCTTTTCCTATCCAACCGTCTACAAAAAGAAGCTTTTTTGCCTCATATCTTTCAAGTAAATACCTCATCGCATTCTCATCTATACCTCTTCCACGAATAATAGAAATAGAATAATGAGGCACATCTGTTTTATATTTGTACTTTAGGTATCTTTTAATAAGTATTCCTACAGGTATGCCGGCTCTTGCCAAGGATATAAGTACAACATCCCTGCCCCTTGCTTTAACGATTTTATCCGACAACAAACCTACCGCATTAGCCACCGGTTTTGAATAGTTTATAAGTGCTTCTTTATAAACTCGCATATATTTTTCACTGGGCACATATTCTATGGGAAGCATCTCGCTGTAGTGCTTTCCGGATTGTATAAGCTTTTCTCTTTCCTGTGTTGACTGCGGCTTCACCAGTCCGCTTATATCCTTTAGTAAAAGTTTTACATCTTCACTCGAATACGAACTTCTCACATCAGCACCACCTTATTAAAGTTATATTGTTATTGTGAACCTGCAAGGCATTGACCAGTGAATTAAGCCCCTCCTCAACATCACCTACAGCATCGGTTATTATAAATACCTTATCAAACTCGGCTATATTATATAAAAATACCTTTCTCGTCGCATCATACAGGCTTTTTAATTCATACCTTGAATGTAGCGGATACTCCCTGTCAAGGCTTACCGTTATAGGACTTCTTGTCGTAGAATGGCAAAGTACTTTATTGCCCATTTTCTCTATCTGTTCTCCCACATACAAAGCCGGAAACATACACTCTTCCGTGCCTATCAGCAATACCTGTTTTTTAAATATAATTCCGATCTCTTCTTTTATACTTTTCCAAAGCTTATCGCAGGCAGCCCTATACTCATCCGCCTCTACAAGGCGTCTCGGATTTTTATAATCGTTGATATTGATCCTGAAAATATCCCCGGGCGACTTTAGAATGCATTCGTAATAATTACCATTTTCCACAAAACCTTCTGCGATTTCAGGATATTTTTCATGATTTGTTTTAAGC
>CAJPUK010000066.1 GCA_905373785.1 uncultured Johnsonella sp.
TATAAATTAGCACTCAACACTTGACAGTGCTAACAAAATTTAGTATAATTTCCTCTAGTTAAAAACTAAATGAATTTATTAACAGGAGGATCATATGAAGTTAGTACCTTTATTTGATAAGGTTGTACTTAAGCAGCTTGAAGCGGAAGAAACCACAAAGTCAGGCATAGTGCTTACAGGACAGCCAAAAGAAAAACCGTCTCAGGCAGAAGTTATAGCAGTAGGACCGGGCGGTGTGGTAGACGGCAAAGAAATCACCATGCAGGTTAAGGCAGGTGATAAGGTTATATATTCTAAATATGCAGGCACTGAAGTAGAGCTTGATAATGAAACATTTATAGTAGTAAAACAAAACGATATATTGGCAGTAATAGAGTAAGAAGTTAACGGAGGCAAATTAATATGGCTAAAGAAATTAAATACGGCGTAGAAGCTAGGAAGGCTCTTGAGTCAGGAGTTAACCAGCTTGCCGATACTGTAAGAGTAACACTCGGACCTAAGGGAAGAAATGTAGTACTTGATAAGGCTTACGGTGCACCTTTAATTACCAATGACGGTGTAACCATAGCTAAGGAAATAGAGCTTGAAGATGCATTTGAGAACATGGGAGCGCAGCTCGTTAAGGAAGTAGCTACCAAGACCAATGATGTAGCCGGAGACGGAACAACTACAGCAACAGTACTTGCACAGGCTATGATCAATGAAGGAATGAAGAACATAGCAGCAGGAGCCAATTCCATAGTTATCAGAAAGGGAATGAAGAAGGCTTGTGAAGTAGCGGTTGAGTCTATTGCAAAGATGAGTGAGCCTATAAACGGTAAGGAGCATATTGCAAGAGTTGCGGCTATTTCAGCAGGAGATGATGAGGTAGGTAAGCTTGTAGCGGATGCTATGGAAAAGGTTACCAATGACGGGGTTATAACCATAGAAGAGTCAAAGACTATGCTTACAGAGCTTGACCTTGTAGAAGGTATGCAGTTTGACAGAGGATATGTATCAGCTTATATGTGCACAGATATGGAGAAGATGGAGGCAAATCTCGACAATCCGTACATCCTTATTACAGATAAGAAGATAGCGAATATTCAGGATATACTTCCTATACTCGAGGAAATAGTAAAGACCGGCTCAAAGCTTTTGATAATTGCGGAAGATGTTGAGGGTGAAGCACTTACCACACTTATAGTCAATAAGTTAAGAGGTACATTTAATGTAGTGGCTGTTAAGGCACCGGGATACGGAGACAGAAGAAAGGAAATGCTTAAGGACATAGCGGTACTTACCGGAGCTACGGTTATAAGTGAAGAAGTAGGCTTGGATCTTAAGGAAACTACACTCGATGCTTTAGGACGTGCAAAGTCAGTTAAGGTATCAAAAGAAAATACCATCATAGTAGACGGACTTGGAGAAAAGAAAGATATAGACAACAGAGTTGCGCAGATAAAGGCACAGCTTGCAGAAAGTACTTCAGACTTTGATAAGGAGAAGTTCCAAGAAAGACTTGCAAAGCTCTCAGGAGGAGTTGCGGTTATAAGAGTCGGAGCAGCTACCGAGACAGAGATGAAAGAAGCGAAGCTTCGTATGGAAGACGCACTTAATGCTACAAGAGCGGCTGTAGAAGAAGGAATTATCTCAGGAGGCGGTTCAGCTTACATACATGCAAGCAAGGATGTAGAAAAGCTTATCGAAAGTCTTGAAGGAGATGAGAAGACCGGTGCCAAGATCTTACTTAAGGCACTTGAGGCTCCGCTTTTCCGTATAGCTGAGAATGCCGGACTTGAAGGAAGCGTTATAGTAAGCAAGGTTAAGGAAGCTAAGGAAGGTGTAGGCTTTGATGCATATAAGGAAGAGTATGTTGATATGATCAAGGCAGGCATACTTGATCCTGCCAAGGTTACTCGTTCAGCACTGCAAAATGCAACTTCTGTAGCAAGTACCTTACTTACTACAGAGTCTGTAGTGGCTAATATCAAGGAAGATGCTCCTGCTATGCCTGCAGGTGCCGGCATGGGCGGAATGATGTAAGATAAGGGGAGACCCTTAAAATAATATAAGTTATAAAATGAGGATACCTGATTAAGTTTTACCAAGCAGGTATCCTTATTTTATTTATACAGATTTTTCTTATATTCCATATAATAGTTATTTACAGTTTTTTTCCAACAGTCTTTAAAAGGTTTATTTATAGAGGTTTTTCTTATGTTCTCTATAAGAGTTATTTATACAGACTTTTTTATAGTTTTGTGGAAAAATTAAACATATACTCACTACAATTCTTACCTCAATTTTACCATATTTCTTGCTCTTTTTCTTCTGTCATCCTCTATAGCGGCATAATGTTTTTTAGTAGTATTGACATCACTATGTCCCAAAACATCAGCTACAAGATAGATATCACCGGTTTCCCTGTAAAGATTGGTACCGTAGGTACTGCGAAGTTTATGCGGTGTTATTCTTTTTAAGGGACTTATTAAATAAGCGTACTTTTTAACCAGATTTTCAACGCTTTTTACACTTATTCTCCTCATTTGCATGGACAGGAATAAGGCATCCTCATGCCCTTCTATAGGAATAAGAGTTTTCCTTTCTTCCATATATATGTTAAGAGTATCACAAACCTCATCACTGAAATATACGGTAACCTCATTACCGCCTTTTCTGTGTATGCGTATGCCGTTATTCTTAAAATCAACATCAGTAAGATTAAGCCCTACACACTCGGATACTCTGATGCCGGTACCCAGCATAAGACTAAGAAGTGCCAAGTCCCTGTTTTTGGTTTTCTCATGATAAGCTTTTTGTTTATCCGTAAGCATATCTCCGTTTTCAGCCTCATCTAAAAGAAGAGCCACCTCGTCGATATCAAGTCTTACTATTTCCTTTTGGTGAAGTTTCGGAAGTCCGACTCTTGAGATATAATTATTTTCAAGCCTTTCAAGTTTGTAAAAGTACTTGAAAAAACTTTTAAGGCAGGAGATTTTTCGTTTTATACTTAAGTCCTTGTTAAGTAGTTCCTTATCTTCATCTTCCCTGTATTTTAGGTATTCCATAAACTCTTCAAAGTCGGGAACCTTTAGCCTGTCAAGGTCAGCAAGACTTATTTCACTGATATCGCTGTATTTCTTTTTAAGATAAGGATTATTGTTAAGCAGGTATTTAAAAAACACTTTTAAATCATAGGCGTAGGCTATGCGTGTGCGTGAGCCGGTACGAGGCTCTATCCCCCTAAAAAACTCCCTGCAATAACTTGGAAGTTCGCTGCCCAGTTCCCTCAGTTTATTTATATTTTTTTTATCTACATTTTCATGATACGAAAGATTCGCCATAATTACCTCTTAAACTGATTTATAATAAAAGTTTGGATTGATTATAATATATATACGATTTATGCACAATAAAGAAATGGTCAGAAACGCTCCTTATTTCAATCTTACCCGCAGTAGGGTTGATAAAGTTTCGACTTTCTTTTACAGACCGCAAGTTTGATTGTCCCTTAAGACAGCTTTTCTTAGATGCAAATCGAACAAACACTTGCCTTTTTACAAAATAATAATATATAATGTGTTTCGTTGCGTTAATCGCAGTAAAATCTAACCCTAATAAAATTAATAATAAACTTTATAGAAAAGATAAGTTTAGTTCTATAGATTATGGATTGTATGAGAAATCCTTACTTAAACAGGAGGAAAAAATGGCACAGTATAATGCGGACAGTATAAGTGTACTTGAGGGATTGGAAGCTGTCAGAAAAAGACCGGGTATGTATATAGGAAGTGTGGGGCAAAAAGGTCTTAATCACCTGATATATGAAATACTTGATAATTCGGTTGACGAATATTTGGCAGGTCATTGTAAAAACATATATATAACTTTGGAGGCAGACGGTTCCTGTACGGTTGAAGACGACGGAAGAGGCATACCTACAGAACTTCACAAAAAGGGAGTTGCAGCGGCAAGAGTTGTACTTTCAACCCTTCATGCCGGAGGTAAATTCGATAATTCGGCGTATAAAACCAGCGGTGGACTACATGGTGTAGGTTCCTCGGTTGTTAATGCGTTATCAAAGAAAATGGATGTGTATATTTCAAGAAACGGAAATGTATACCATGATTCCTATGAAAAGGGAGTACCAAAAACAGAGCTTGTTAAAGGGCTTCTTCCGGTGATAGCCAAAACAAAGAAAACAGGTACAAAGATCAATTTTTTACCGGATGATACTATATTTGAAAAGACGGCATTCAGAACCGATTGGCTTAAATCAAGACTGCACGAGACAGCCTATCTTAACCCAAGTCTCTATATACACTATAAAAATTTAAGAGATGAGATAAAAGAAGAGATAGTATACCATGAAGAAGACGGAATAAGTGCCTATGTAAAGGAGCTTAATAAGGGCAAGGAAACTTTGCATGATCCCATATATATAAAGGGGCTGTCGGACAAAATAGAAGTAGAGGTTGCTATACAGTTTGTAGATGCCTTTGAGGAAAATATACTCGGCTTTTGTAACAATATCTTTACCCAAGAGGGCGGAACCCATATAGTAGGTTTTAAGACAAGATTTACCCAAATGATCAATACCTACGCAAGAGAGCTTGGCATATTAAAAGAAAAGGATGCCAACTTTACAGGCTCGGATACAAGAAACGGTATGACTGCCATAGTGGTAACCAAGCACCCCGATCCTATATTTGAGGGGCAGACTAAAACAAAACTTGCAAGTGCGGATGCCACCAAGGCGGTAAGTACGGTAGTGCAGGAGGAGCTTGGAAGATTTCTTGACAGGAATATAGATACACTTAAGGCAATCATCTCCTGTGCGGAAAAATCAGCCAAGATAAGAAAGGCGGAAGAAAAAGCCAAGATAAATATGCTTTCAAAGTCAAAGTTTTCATTTGACTCCAACGGAAAGCTTGCCAATTGTGAGTCTAAGGATGCAAGCAAATGCGAGATATTCATAGTTGAGGGTGACTCCGCCGGAGGCTCCGCAAAGACTGCAAGGGACAGAAAGTATCAGGCTATACTGCCTATAAGAGGAAAGATACTCAATGTAGAAAAAGCCTCTATAGATAAGGTTTTAGCCAATGCTGAAATAAAAACCATGATCAATGCCTTCGGCTGCGGCTTTTCGGAAGGCTACGGCAATGATTTTGATATAAGCAAATTAAAGTATCATAAGATAATACTTATGACGGATGCGGATGTAGACGGCAGTCATATAGATACCCTGCTTTTAACCTTTATATACAGATTTATGCCGGAGCTTATCAACAACGGACACATATATATTGCCATGCCGCCGCTTTACAAGGCTATACCTAAAAAAGGCGAAGAAGTCTATCTTTATGACGAAAAGGCATTGGAAGAGTACAGAAAAAAAAGCAAGGGAGCATTTACCTTACAAAGATATAAGGGACTGGGGGAGATGGATGCACAGCAGCTGTGGGAAACTACCCTTGATCCGAAGAAAAGAGTGCTTAAAAGAGTTGAAATAGAAGATGCAGAATGGCTAATGAAATCACACAGCTTTTAATGGGCTCTGAGGTCATGCCCAGAAGAAACTTTATATACGAACACGCTGCACAGGCTGTAATAGACGCATAAGGAGGGGAAAAACTTGGAAAATATTATTGTAACGGAATACTCGGAAGAAATGCAGCAGTCCTATATGGACTATTCCATGAGCGTTATAACTTCAAGAGCTATTCCCGACATAAGAGACGGCTTAAAACCGGTACAAAGAAGAGTGCTATACGATATGTCCGAGCTTAGACTGCTTTCTGACAGACCGCACAGGAAGTCAGCCAGAATAGTCGGAGATACCATGGGTAAATACCACCCACACGGAGATTCATCTATTTACGAAACCTTAGTAGTACTTACTCAAACTTGGAAAAAGTCCATGCCGCTGATAGACGGACACGGCAACTTCGGCTCTATAGAAGGAGACGGAGCTGCTGCCATGAGATATACGGAAGCTAAACTTATGAAGTTTACGGAAGAAGTATATCTTAAGGATTTGGATAAGACTGTAAATTTTGTATCAAACTATGATGAGACTGAAAAAGAGCCGGAAGTATTGCCGGTAAGGATTCCTAACATACTTATAAACGGAGCTGAGGGCATAGCTGTAGGTATGTCAACTTCCATAGCACCGCACAATTTATCCGAAGTGTGTGATGCCTGCATAGCCTATGTGAAAAATAGGGATATAAGTCTTAAGAAACTTATGGAGATCATGCCGGGTCCGGACTTTCCCACTGGCGGCATCATAGCCAATAAAAAGGAATTATATGACATATATGAAAGCGGCAGCGGCAAGCTTAAGATTCGTGGCAGAATAGAAATGGAGCTTGGCAGAAAAAAAGCGGATAAGGATAAACTTATAATTACCGAAATTCCTTATACCATGGTAGGATCTGGAATAAATAAATTCTTACAGGATATAGCCAACCTGGTTGAGACAAGGAAACTTCCAGAAGTGGTTGATATAAGCAATCAATCTGATAAAAACGGTACAAGGATCGTGCTTGAGCTAAGAAAAGATGCGGATATAGACAGGATAAAAAATGTACTTTACAAAAAGACTAAGTTTGAAGACAGTTTAGGTATAAATATGCTTGCAATAGTAAATTCAAGACCTGAAACACTTGGGCTTAAAAACATACTGTCACATTTTCTTGAGTTTCAGTACACTAATAATACAAACAAGTACAATATATTGTTGGCAAAGGAGCTTGAAAAAAAGGAGATACAGGAAGGACTTATTAAGGCAAGCGACTGTATAGACCTTATTATAGCAATATTAAGAGGGGCTAAGACCCTAAATCAGGCAAAGCTTTGTCTTACCAAGGGCGAGACTAAGGATATAAAATTTAGAACTAAGTCTTTGGAAAACGATGCAAAGAAACTTGCATTTACTCAAAATCAGGCACAGGCCATACTGGAGATGAGACTTTACAAGCTCATAGGCTTAGAGATTGAGGCACTGTTAAAAGAGCACAAGAACACTCTGGCTAATATAGAAGAGTATCAAAACATACTTAAATCAAAAGAAAAGATGGATGCTTTAATTATAAGTGATCTTAAAAAGATAAAAAAAGACTATGCTACAAAAAGACTTACAGGTATAGAAGATGCCAAAGAAGCTGTATATGAGGAGTTGGAGCAAAAGGCTGAAGAGGTGGTGCTGCTTATAGACAGATTCGGCTATGCAAAGCTTATAGACAGATCAACTTATCAAAGAAATGCAGAGAGCATAGAGACAGAATATAAGTATAAACTTGAGGCGTTAAATAATGACAAGGTAGTTTTATTTAGCGATATAGGATATATGCACCAGATAAAGCTTAAAGACCTACCGGTATTTAAGCTTAAAGACAAGGGTATACCGCTTGATAATATCTGTAAGTTTGATGCAAGCAAGGAAGAGGCTTTATTTATAGAAATCAGCAGTAAGCTTGAAGGGAAGGAACTTATATTTGCAACCGCTCAGGGACTTGTGAAAAAAACCGCCTATGAAGAGTTTATAACCAATGTAAGGCAAACTCAGGCTATAAAGTTAAATGACGAAGACAGACTTGCAGCGGTAAAGGTACTTGATGAGAATACCGCCTATATCATAGCCGTATCGGATGCAAATTATGTGCTTAAATTCCCGATAGACGAGGTAGCCCTGATGAAAAAGACCGCCAAGGGAGAGAAGCTTATGAAACTTGGAAAGGGCGAATTAATATACAATATATACAAGGACAGTGAGGAAGAGATAAAGGACTGTAAGGGCAAAGTTATAGACAAGGAGAAACTTAAAGATTCCCATAGGGCGGACAGAGGAAAGATATATAATAAATAATTGTAATAAAATAAAAACTTTTGTATAATATATGCAGTAAGATAGGTGTGCAACCTTGTATTATTGATATAATATAACAAAGGCGGCAGAAAACAAAATCTGCCGCCTTTTATCTTAGTATAGCTTGGGTAAGGGCAAAAAGACACAGTTTGGTACTTAAAGAAAAAGCATTAAATATATTGCTTACCCTATGCTGACACAGTAACTTTACAGTTTCAGCTTTTACAGCATTAAGATTGCAGTATTAGCAATTTATTGATTTAGTTAAGGCTGAGAGCGAAGTTTTGGAGCAGGACAAATTAAGTTAATATAGGAGGAGCGGTGCAGTATGAATTTATTAAAAAAGAAAAGTCCATGGAAAGTAGTCATTATACTTGCAGTAAGTTTGATTTTGATTGAACTTATATATATTGTGGCTATTTTTAATTCGGGTACAGTTATTGTAATGAAACATTATAGTGATCAATATTATGGTATCCCTACATTTTCATCAATTACTTCGGCTGAGTATAGGTATTATGCAATATTTAATAAATATACATACAGAATTCCATTTTGGCAGGCGTGGATATTTGATCAAAATACAACTGATGTATGGAGTGAAAGAACAAGCCCCATATATATTACAGATAAGTTGGATGAGTCTGAAGAGTGGAGATATGAAAATGGATATATATATGAAGATAAGGAAGAAGGCAGGTTATTTCTGTCGGACAAACCTAATAACAAATTATCATTAGAAGATATTGATAATATGGTGAAAATTTATAAAGCCGAAAAAAAGTATAAAGAAAACAATACTTATTATTATAGCAGAGAAGAAACTGAAAAAACCGTTTATAGTTATGTGATAGAGAAGCATAATAATAAAACGATTATAGCAAACAACGGTAAAGTATATTATATAAAAGACAATGAGATAAGTCAGATATATGACAGTGGAAACAGAAAATACCGATATTTTAAATGCGTGATGAAATAACTATAGTGCCAATTATTAATATCTAAACTTTATATATTAAAAGATTGGAAAAATATAATCAGATATCGGTTTAAATATTATTATGTCAGTACATAAGGTAATTATTTATGCAAATGATTATATATTAAGAGTAAAGGAAATTACAACAATGAATGAGACAACTTCTACAAATAGATGGGGAAGTAGAATAAGGTTATGCTTGATAACATTATTAGGACTTAGTATATTTTTTAAAATAGGCAATTTAATACTTCCGCCGGTTATAGATATAAATTTTGAAGACATAGTAACAGTGATAATTTATTGGATCATGCTTTTATTTATCTATACATTATTTGGACTTGTTTTAGCACCTATACCTACCTTGATTATGATTGTGCTTGTAATATGTATTTTGATATGGTTTATCAAAGGAATAAAACCTAAAAATCATGTGTCTGAGAGTAGGATGCAAATAGATGATATTGAACAAATTAGAAAAGAAAGAAAAGAACAGATTTTTAATCAAGGTTGACGGCGAAGCTTTGGAGCAGGAAGGGCAAAGACAGGATATTGATTTAGTCAAGTCTGGGAGCGAAGCTTTGGAGCAGGATGAACAAAAAGAAAGTATTGATTTAATCGAGTCTGAGAGCGAAGCTTTGGAGAAAGAGGAGCAAAGTCAAGTCATTGATGCAAGTCAAAGCCAAAGTTCCGGCACAAAAGAGGAGTAAAGAAAATAGCAGTTATTAAAATCACTTGCCATTTAGCTGAATTTATATTATTATCTCCTACATAATTATAAACATTACAATTTATCCGAGTCATTTGCCTTTATTGATAGTATAAAACTTATAAATAATATTGTGCATATGTTCATTTGCTTAAATTGTAGCTTATAAATAATTTGTGTATAAATATACTATATCTTATAACTTGAATAGGAGAAAATATGGACAAGAAATTAAAAGTCGGTATACTTGGAGCTACCGGTATGGTAGGTCAAAGATTTATATCCTTACTTGAAAACCACCCATGGTATGAGGTTTGTGCAGTTGCTGCGAGTCCAAGCAGCGCAGGAAAAACTTATGGCGAAGCTGTAGAAAAAAGATGGAAGATGCCTACAGATATACCTGCCGAAGTTTCCAAACTTATAGTAATGGATGTTAATAATGTAGAAGCAGTGGCAGCAGAGGTTGATTTTGTATTTTCGGCAGTGGATATGAGCAAGGAAGAAATAAAGAAAATAGAAGAAGATTATGCAAAGACCGAAACACCTGTTGTATCCAATAACTCAGCGCATCGTTGGACTAAGGATGTGCCTATGGTTATACCGGAAATCAACCCCGAGCATTTTGAGATCATAGAAGCACAAAAGAAAAGACTTGGAACCAAGAGGGGATTTGTAGCGGTTAAGCCTAATTGTTCTATACAAAGCTATGCCCCTGTGCTTAATGCATGGAAGGAGTTTGAGCCTTATGAAGTAATAGCTACTACATACCAAGCAATATCAGGAGCGGGCAAAACCTTTGCAGAGTGGCCTGAGATGGTAGAAAATGTTATACCTTACATAGGTGGGGAAGAAGAAAAAAGTGAAAAAGAGCCGCTCAGAATCTTCGGTCATATTGAAGATGGAGAGATAGTGCCGGCTACAAGCCCTAAGATAAGCTGTCAATGCCTTAGAGTGCCGGTGTTAAACGGACATACGGCAGCAGTATTTGTAAAGCTTAAAAAGGCTGCAACTAAAGAAGAGCTTATACAAAAGTTAAGAGAGTACAGAGGACTTCCTCAAGATCTTGATCTGCCAAATGCTCCTAAGCAATTTATCACTTACTTTGAAGAGGATGACAGACCTCAGGTTAAGCTTGATGTTGATCATGAAAAAGGCATGGGAGTCTCTATAGGTAGACTGCGTGAAGACAGCATTTACGATTGGAAGTTTGTAGGACTTTCTCATAATACTTTAAGAGGTGCTGCCGGCGGAGCATTGCTTTGTGCGGAACTTCTTACCGCTCAGGGATATATTGCAGCAAAGTAAATAATTTTATAACTTAAATTACCTACACTATAATGATTTATCCATCACATAAATCGTTACAAACATATATAATTTTATTAATGAGGTGCAAAATGTGGCTTATATTAATTTTTGGTTTGGGAACTTTAATAGCAACTGTATTAAATATCAATCAAAAAATAAAAAACAGGGAAACTAAATTTTTAAGATTTATAAGTTTAGTACTTACGGCATTAACTGTTTGTGCCTTTTACAGTGACAGCTCTTTGATGGCTATAAAAGGAAATATAACAGGATTAATGGATGTCATGCCTATAGTAAGCAAAGCTTTATGGATATTTGTCATTGTTTCAGTGATACTTAATGCTTTTTCTTTAAAATAAAACTGCATACAATATCTGTATAAAAAATTGTATTCTACATTGAAGTAAAATATAATCCCTCATAGTGCTTGTAATACAAGTGCTATAGGGGATTTTTGTTTTGAAATATGTTGCTTAAAAATCCGTCATTTTTGAGGCTTATCAAAGTTTTATTTAATTACAAGTTTAAACTTCCTATACCAAAAATTGGATAAGCACATTGAAACTTCGAGATTTCAGCTAATAAAATGATGATTTATCGGGGAGTTGGCAACATAAACAATTAGGCAGCAATAATTAACAGAAACACTCCC
>CAJPUK010000067.1 GCA_905373785.1 uncultured Johnsonella sp.
TATCTCTAAAGTATCTTTATCTTACTATATTATTTTGACAAGTTTACTATAGGCAGGCTGCCAAGATATAAAATAAAAGCAGCAATATACCATACAGAATAAAATAAATCTTATTATTCCAAACTACCGGCAGTATACTATTTTCTCCTCGGGAAAATAAGCAAACAAGCCATGCAATCATTCCCACAACATTAATTCCTATAATGGCAAAATAATTTGCTGAAGGCTTAAAGCACATTATGGTATAAATTGAGGTAAGTATTGCTACAAAGGGAGCAAGCAATAAAAAAGAGCCTGCACACTGTGCATTAAAATCTACCGCATAAGGAGAGCTTGAAGAAAACCATAAGTACAAATAAAAACCTGTTGTAACCAGAGCAAATAAAGGAGAGATATCCCTTTTTACAGGATAATGGGCAAAGCCATAGATAAAAGCAAAGATAATGCCGGCATATGAAAAGTATAAATTAACTGCTATATGCAAATTATTTGCAATTACATTGAGCCTGTCCACTCTTAAGGTATCCGGATTTTCTTCATTTTCACAAAATTCCTTCATAGGCTCTCTGGTAAATAATAAAAAACTGTTTGCAAATACCACTATCAATACAAACATCAGACCTACATCAGCCATTTTATTAAAACGACCGCTTTTTATAAAGTTTTGAAAACCCTTAAGTGTTTTCAAGAAACCGTATAGAGCTAAAGAAGAAAATGCCCCGGTAATATTACAAAATATAGCATAACATAAACGGCTTATTCCAAGGTCATAGCGTCCTTTGCCACGTATTATCCTCTTTCTGTCTCCATATTTTGCAACTAAATATATGTCTTTATAACTTAATTCCTTACAGTCTTTATTATTTTTCTTATATGTCCATAATGCAACAGCCGTATCAATAAGCCCGAAGATTAAAGTAGAAATTGCAAGAAGTAATATGGCAGTAAAAAATACATTTGGAGATAAAGTATTCATCCACAAAAATATATCTATAGCCGAATAACCGTAAATGTCAAATATTACCGGAATAAAGAGTAACAGTAAGCCACATACGAAAATATATACCCAATTTTCTCTAATATCTTTAACATGCTTGGAAGAAAATATCTTTTCATTTGAGCCGGCATTTTCATCAAACAGTATGGCAGCCTCTTTCTCAGATTCCACACCGAATTCAGGTTCGGAGTATATTGCTATAAACTTTTGAGGGTATGCATCGCCGGGTTCTTTTGTTTCTTCATATATCAGATTTTTATCACTATTTGGCAACTCACGATTTTCCAAGCCGTATTTTAACATTCGTAAAGAATAGGATTCATAGGTATCACCTTCTTCTTTTTCCGACCCCGGGAAGAATAAATTCTCTCTTTTTACAAAATCAAGTACTTTTTGAAAGCCCAGTTCTTCATCTTTAACTGTAAAACAGTCTTCAAAAAATAAATCTTCCTTGTTCTCAAGTCCCTGATATCCTTTTCTTTTTCCACGCTTTATTTCACTGATTCTGGACTCAACCATAGTTCCGGTTCTGACTTTATCTATTGTAAGGCACAGTGACCTTTGGGAAATATTAAGTTCATCATTGATAAACTTAAATATATCTCCTTGACAAATATGTCTTTTAGGCATATGCTACACTCCTTTAAGCAATAACCAACATACACATTTAGATAACAACAATCATAATAAATATTAAACATTATTGTAATTTTCCTACATAGAAAAGTCAATATAATAATATTTTTTTATTTGACGATATAATAAGCTGACGTAAAAGTTTATTTTACTTCAGCTTATTATATACGGTATTTATTAATTTAATATTTGCCTATAACTATTAATATTAACTATGTATTTCCTCCTACAACAAAACCACTTCCGACATTGCATCTCTTTTTGCCACATCTATTCTAAAATCACTTCCCCTGTACTCTACATCCGCCTCATCTATTTCCACCTTTACAGTCTCGTATGCTAATGAGGGATAGTTATTTTCTTTACTTAAGTGCCCAAGGAATATATGCTTTATTTTATCATGTAAGATTCTTGCCAGCAGTTTTCCGGCATTTTCATTGCAAAGATGCCCCTTATTGCCAAGTATTCTTCTTTTTAGATGGTAGGGGTAAGGACCTACTTCAAGCATCCTTATGTCATGGTTTGCTTCAAGCATTATAGCATCCAAGCCCTGTAAGTTATCTACTATATATTCGTCATACACTCCCATATCGGTTGCTACTGCAACTGATTTGCCTGCTGTGCTTAATCTGAAACCTACAGGTTCACTTGCATCATGGGATATCTTAAAAACCTTGGCATTAATATCGGCTACTGAAAATTCGGTATCGGCAGCTATTATATTGCAAAGCCCCTCATAGCCTTCTATAATCTTCTTTTTCTTTATATAATCCAGTGTTCCCTTAGTTGCATATATGGGAATCTGATATTTTTTAGTAAGTGTCTTAAGACCTTGAATATGGTCGCTGTGTTCGTGAGTTATAAATACCCCCAAAAGATCACTTACCTTAAGTCCGAGGTTTTTAAGTCCCTCTTCTATTCTTTTATTGCTTATGCCGGCATCTATCAATATATGGGTGTTATCCGATCCGAAATATATCGAATTACCGCTGCTGCCGCTGGCTATACTTGCAAATCTTGGCAAAATACTACCTCTTTTCCTATAAATATAATTGATTATTATAACAATTCCGTTAGTGTATCATTGATATCCGGTCTTATTACTACTTTGTCAATAGATTGTAACATAAATATAATAAAGAAATTTGAAACTTACTCTACCATTGCTGATATTAGTTAAATTTCAATGATACACCAGCGGTTCGGCACATTGATAATCGTTCTAATTTCAACTATGCTCTTGACCTTTCAGGTTATGATAGAGACATAGAATATATGTTAAATATCAATATGTCAACGCATTAGTATATATTAAATACTACTGCAAATAAGAAGTCTGCTGTGATATCATAAATTAGCTATAATCTAAAGTAGATGTGACTTTTTCTTCTCAACAATATCTTCCATTGCCATAGCTATTTTGTACTTTAACTGCTCAGGGCTTGAATTATTCTCTATTACCCTGTCGACAAAGCGGCAATACTCCTCTTCACTTGCCTGCTTTTCTATAATAATATCTATTTGCTTATCACTGTAGGCTCTTGATTCCTTAAGTCTTTTTCTTCTGGTAGTTTCATCACTGTAGATATACCATGTTTCATCATAGATATCATATTTTTTATCAGGCAATATAGCAGCCTCAACTACCACATAGCTAAACTCCTTTTGTTTTTCCAAGGCTTCTTTTTCTATCCTCTCCCACACCCCGGGATGGACTAACGAGTTTACCTTAGCCAAAAGTTCCTTATCATTATAAAGTAAATCGGCTAAAACCTTTCTGTTAATACTCTTATCCGGATTAAGTATCTTATCAGAGCAAAGCTCTACAAGCTTCTTGTAGGTATCTTCTCCTATTTCATAAAGTTCATGTGCTTTTTTATCAGCCTCTATTACATAGGCTGCATAATCATTTTTTAGTATATCAAGAACAAGGCTTTTACCTGATCCTATTCCTCCAAAAATCCCAATAACCATATTACCTCTTACTTGGCACTTAGCCATGTCCTTCCTATATGGGCTTCAACTTCAAGCTCCACTGCAAGTTTGCAAGCGGCTTTCATGGTCTTTTCCACCAAATCCCTTACTTCTTTTGCACTTTCTTCCTTAACTTCTATCAAAAGCTCATCATGTACCTGCAAGACTATATAAGCTAGGTCGCCATACTTTTTTAACGCTTTATCCACATCAAGCATAGCCTTCTTCATGATATCCGCAGCCGTTCCCTGTATGGGCGAGTTCATAGCGACTCTATCTCCAAAGGCTCTTTGCATAAAATTGGAACTTTTGATCTCGGGTATAGGTCTTATTCTGTTATACAAGGTTCTTACATAACCCTTTTCCTTAGCTTCTTTTACCTGTCGGTCAAGAAATTCTTTTACCTTGGGGTAGCTTTTAAAATAGTTATTAATGTATTCCAAGGCTTCTTTTCTTGAAATACTGAGTCCCTCCGAGAGTCCGAAGGCGGATATTCCGTAGACTACTCCGAAGTTTACAGCCTTGGCATTTCTTCTAAGTGTGGCATCTACTTTATCAAGAGGTACATGAAATACCTCCGAAGCGGTAATTGCGTGTATATCCTCACTTTTTTTATAGCTTTCTATAAGTTTTTCGTCATCGGACATGGAAGCAAGTACTCTTAACTCTATTTGAGAATAATCCGCATCTATGAATACATAGCCTTCTCTTGGCACAAATATATCCCTTATGCGACTGCCCATTTCCGTCCTTATGGGAATGTTTTGTAAGTTGGGGTCGGTGGATGACAGCCTTCCGGTAGCCGTTATGGTCTGATTAAAACTTCCGTGTATCCTGCCGTCCTCATCTATATAATTGGCAAGCCCTAAGGCATAAGTAGAATGAAGTTTTGCAAATTGGCGGTATTTTAGTATTTTACCTATTATGCTGTATTCAGGTGCCAACTTTTCAAGTACATCCGCTGCGGTAGAATAACCGGTTTTAGTTTTTTTACCGCCCTTTATTCCCATTTTTTCAAAAAGGATCTCTCCAAGCTGCTTGGGAGAATTAATATTAAACTCTGCTCCGGCTTCTTTGTGTATTTCTTTTTCTATATCATTTATATAGCTGTCAAGTTCATCGGCATAGGCTTCTAATTTTTCTTTATCTATACCTATACCCTTAAGCTCCATAGAAGCAAGTGAATATACAAGCGGAAGTTCTATATCGGTATACAAAGCTTTCATACCAAGTTCCTCAGTCTTTGCAAGTATACTCTCCTTTACATGGTACAATACACAGGCATAGGAAGAAAGGAGTGAAATAAACTTTTCATCTCCGGATTCCAAAGCTTCTTTAACACTTCTTTTTGCCAACACATCCTTATAGGAGTCAAGATTTATATCAAGGTATTCCCTTGCCATATCAAAAACCTCGTAACTTCCCTTGAGAGGATTGTTAAGATAGGCTGCAATAGCCAAGTCATTGATATTTTTATTAGTTTCCAAGCCAAGATACTTAACTAAGGATTTTAATTCTCTTACATAAAGCACCTTCTTATCTATAACTTTGTTAAGCCATTTTTTTACAGCCTCTTCAAAGTTTTCATCCTTTATGTAAATGTAATACACCTTATCCTTATCTGCACATACACTAAGGGCTATAAGCTGTTTCGGGCTTTTGTTATCATCATATATAAGCTCAAGAGCCGGCTGTGAAGTTTTGATTTTATCAAGCTCTTTTACATCATCTATATTAACTATATTAAATTCAAAGTTTTCTTTTGATTTTATTCCGGCTGTCTCAAATCTTTTTATCAGAGTCTTAAACTCCAGTGTTTTCATCATTTCAAGACTTTCGGCATTATAAAGCCCATCGCCCTTCATATCTTCAAGGGATACTTCAAGCGGAACTTCACAATTAATTGTAACAAGCATTTTTGAAAAATATGCATCCTCTTTGCCCTCGGTCAAAAGCTTGGCAGCCCTTGGTTTAAGGTTCTCAAGATTTGCATACAGGTTGTCAAGACTATGATACTCTGCTATAAGTGCGGTAGCCGTCTTTTCGCCTATACCGGCAACTCCCGGTACATTATCGGAAGAATCTCCCATCAGCGCCTTTACATCTATAAACTCCTTGGGACTTACACTGTAATCCCTTTTTACATCTTCCGGGAAGTAGTCGTAAATTTGTGTACTGCCCTTGACGGTCTTTGGTATTCTTATTTTTATTTTATCTTCTGCAAGCTGGAGCAAGTCCCTGTCTCCTGATATGACACGAACCTCTGCGGCATCCTTATATTTCTTTGCTATAGTGCCTATAATATCATCCGCCTCAAATCCCTCTTTGCTTAGTATCTTTATATTCATACTTTCAAGTACTTCTTTAATAAGAGGTATTTGTACCCTAAGTTCCTCAGGCATGGTTTTTCTGTTTGCTTTGTAGAGTTCATAGGCTTCATGTCTGAAAGTAGGTTTCGATAAGTCAAAGGCAACCGCAAGATAGTCGGCATTCTCCTCATCCAAAACCTTAAACATAATATTTAGAAAACCGTATACCGCATTGGTATACACTCCTTTGGCATTGCTTAGTATCGGCAGTGCATAAAATGCTCTGTTTAATATACTCATTCCGTCAATTAAAACAAGTTTTGACATAGATCCCCCTTAATATATCCATACACGAAGCTGCAAAAGCAAAGTAAATATTGCAGCCAGTATCACTAATGTATTGACCGCATAGTAAGTAACCTTAAGTGCTGCCGTCAAATATACCCTCTTATATTCATTAATTATAAAGTCTTTAAGCGAAGGCAGATATATGCTCTTATCCTCAGTTTCCGCCTCTTTAAGTTTAGTTTCTATGATATAATAAAGCTCCAGCTCTTCTTTACAAGTTTCACACTCATTTATATGCTCTAAAAACTCTTCCACTTCATCATCTTTTAATTCGGACTTTATAAACGGTATTACTCTTTTTAGGTTAACCTTACAACTGTCCTCGGTATTATTCAGCAAAAAAGCCCACCACCTTTTAATCTAACTTTCTGTCTTTGTTATAAACTCTTCATATTTCCTTGCCATGTACATAGGTTTATCAAAGCTAAAATCCTCTATTTCCCTGTTAAGTAAAGCAAAAATATGGTTTTTAAGGAAATTGTAACCTGCCATATGTGAAAACTCTACCCCTCCCGAAAACCTCGGATTACACTCAAGAAAATAATGCTCATCTTCATCTGTTTTTATAAATTCCATATTTACACAACCAAGTACATCAAGCTTATCTGCTATATGTTTTGCTGTTTTTTCAAGTGCCTTATCTTCATATACATATACTGAAATTCCGGCACCGTTCTTAGTCCTTATCAGCTCTTTTCTTAAAACGACGACACTGTTTTTATACTTATCTCTTACTATATCGGCAGTAATTATATCGCCTTTAATAAAGTCCTGTATTACATATCTGTCGGCATCTTCAGAGTTTATAAAAGCATACCAGTCATATTTGCTGTTTATCCTTCTTAAGCCCTCACTGCTTCTTCCGTCAAAGGGTTTTACCAGCAAATGAGGCTTAAAGTTGTTATCTTCTATTTGTTTATCTATATATTCTTTTGTATAGCATTTTATGAGTTTAATATCCCTATCTGCGAATAAATATTCATAGGTTTTTAACTTATCCCTGCATATGTCTACACAATATTTATCTGCAATAAGTAACTTTATTCCAAGCTTTTCAAATATATATCTGTGTGTATTAAACACATCTATTTCTATATCTATAAGCGGAAGTATATAGTCTATATTTTCATTTTTACAAATATTAATTACATCTTCCAAATATTGTTTTACATCGACTGCCAAGGAAACTTTATAAAATGCATCGACATTATACGCATCCGCTATTAATTCTTTGCTGTATATATCACAACCTACAACTCTATATGATAAGTCTTTTAATCTTTTTATGATTATGTCAGCCGCAAATGAGCCTATGGCGGTTACAAGTATACTTTTCATAGTTAAACTTCTTTCTATAATATAATGTTTCTATGGTTTAATCGAGTAGGGAGGCTTTAGCCCCATACTCGCTCACAAGGCGATACTTTCCTTACACCGCCGTTGCATAAAAAAGGCTGTTACACCGTTTTTACAAACAATATAACAGCCTTTATTATATACTAATTGATTACTTTATACAATGAAAGTATTTTATGAATATAATGTAACTAATTTCTCAAGATACTCAAGTCTTGCCTTAGCATTCTCTTCATTTCTCTTAAAGAGTTCTTTAGCTCTTTCAGGATTCTTAAGCTGTAATGCGGTGTATCTTACCTCACCTTCTATAAACTCTCTGAATTCCCTCTTTGGAGGTTTGGAGTCAAGAGTAAATTTCTTTTCCGCATTAGGATTGTATCTGAAGTTATGCCAGTAACCTGACTCAACCGCAATCTTTTCTTCTTCCTGAGAAGCTCCCATTCCCTTCTTGATACCATGTGCTATACATGGAGCATATCCTATGATAAGAGACGGTCCCGGATATGCCTCGGCCTCAAGTATAGCCTTTAAGGTCTGATTGTAATCAGCTCCCATAGCTACTTGAGCAACATATACATAGCCGTAGCTCATTGCAATACTTGCAAGATCCTTTTTCTTAACTTCCTTACCGCTTGCGGCAAACTGTGCTACAGCACCGGTATTGGTTGACTTTGATGACTGTCCTCCGGTGTTGGAATAAACTTCGGTATCAAATACAAAGACATTTATATCCTGTCCGCTTGCAAGTACATGGTCAAGACCGCCGAAGCCTATATCATAAGCCCAACCGTCTCCACCGAAGATCCATTGGCTCTTCTTTGAAAGTAACGGAGCATCATTAAGTAAAGCCTTCGCATCTTCATTATCTACACCCTTAAGTAACTCGATAAGCTCATCACTTGCCTTTGTATTGGTTGAACTTTGCAAGAAGGTATCAAGGTATTCCTGACATGCCGCATTAAGCTCGGGACTTACCGAAGCCTCAAGAAGTCTTTCAACTTTAAGCTTTAATCCGTCTCTTATAGCTCTGTTTGCAAGGAACATACCGTAACCGAACTCCGCATTGTCCTCAAAAAGTGAGTTTGACCAAGCCGGACCTCTGCCCTGTGCATTGGTTGTATAAGGAGTTGAAGGAGAAGAGTTACCCCAGATTGAAGAACAACCTGTAGCGTTAGCTATGTACATTCTGTCTCCGAAAAGCTGTGTAATAAGTCTTGCATAAGGTGTCTCTCCACAGCCTGCACAAGCTCCTGAGAACTCAAGTAAAGGTTTCTTGAATTGTGAGCCCTTTACTGTACTTTCCTTAAACTTGGCAACAACTTCCGTCTTTTCAGGTAATTTAACCGCATAGTCGTAGTATTTCTGCTTTTCAACCTGCTCATCATACCTCTTCATAACAAGTGCCTTCTCACCCTTCTTACCCGGGCATACATTAGCACATGAAGAACAGCCGGTGCAGTCCATCTGTGATACTATAACCGAGAACTTGTAATCAGGCATACCGTTAAGTCCTACATTACTGAGTCCCTCAGGTGCATTATTGACCTCGTTATCGGTCATTGCAAAAAGTCTTATAGCGGAATGAGGGCATACATATGAGCAGAAACCGCATTGGATACAGTTGTCGCTGTTCCACTCAGGTACCGATACGGCTATACCTCTTTTTTCATATGCAGCAGTTCCGCTTGGGGTAGTACCGTCTACATAGTCAAGGAAGGCTGATACAGGAAGGTTGTTACCCTCTTGTGCATTTACAGCGGTTTGAATATCATTAACAAATCTTGTAACTTCATTTCTTCCTTCTATAACAACTTCACGGCTAAGACCTTCATCTTCGCAGTTAAGCCATTCTTTAGGAACATCTACCTTTACTATCTCCTGTGCACCTGCATCTATAGCTGCCCAGTTCTTCTTTACGATCTCTTCACCCTTTTTACCATAGGTCTTTGCAGCTGCCTTCTTCATAAGCTCTATAGCCTCAGCCTCAGGTATAATGTTGGCAAGTTTGAAAAATGCTGACTGCAATATAGTGTTGATACGGGTTGCACCCATTCCGGTTGCAAGACCTATCTTAACACCGTCAATTATATAGAATTTTATGTCATGCTCAGCCATATACTTCTTAACCTGTCCCGGAAGATGCTCTGCTATCTCATCTTTTGACCATGCACAGTTAAGAAGGAAGGTTCCGCCATCTACAAGTTCCTGAACCATGTTATACTTATGCATGTATGACGGATTGTGGCAGGCTACAAAGTCGGCTTTACGAATCAAGTAAGTAGACTTGATAGGCTTATGTCCGAATCTTAAGTGAGACATGGTGATACCGCCTGATTTCTTTGAGTCATAGTCAAAGTAAGCCTGAGCGTACATGTCCGTATTGTCACCTATGATCTTAATGGAGTTTTTATTAGCTCCTACAGTACCGTCAGCTCCAAGTCCCCAGAATTTACAGTTTACAGTTCCCTTAGGAGTTGTGATAAGAGGCTTTCCTATCTCTAATGAAAGATGTGTAACATCATCCTTGATACCTACTGTAAATCTTTGTTTTTCAGTATTTTCATATACCGCAACTATTTGTGCGGGAGTGGTATCCTTAGAGCTTAAACCGTATCTTCCGCTCATTATATTGATATTCTGGAATTTGGTTCCTCTTAATGCAGCTATTACATCAAGGTAAAGAGGCTCTCCTATAGCTCCCGGCTCCTTGGTTCTGTCAAGTACTGAAATATGCTTAACAGTATCAGGTATAGCTGCTACAAAAGCTTCCTTGGCAAACGGTCTGTAAAGTCTTACCTTTATAAGTCCGACTTTAACACCCTTATTTGCAAGGTAGTCTACAGTTTCTTCAATAGTGTCGTTTACGGAACCCATAGCAACTATTATATGCTCTGCATCCGCAGCACCGTAATAGTTAAATAATTTATAATCGGTTCCTATCTTTGCATTGATTTTGTCCATATATCCTTGTACTATTTCAGGAAGCACTTCATAGTACTTGTTGCAGGCTTCTCTTGCCTGGAAGAATATATCGGGGTTTTGTGCCGAACCTTTAGCTACAGGATTATTTGGATTCAATGCTCTTTTTTTGAATGCATCTACAGCATCCAAATCAACCAAATCCCTTAAGTCCTCATAATCCCACATTTCAATCTTTTGAATCTCATGTGAGGTTCTGAAACCGTCAAAAAAGTTAATAAACGGAACTCTTCCGCTTATTGCTGATAAGTGTGATATAGGTGTCAAGTCCATAACTTCCTGTACGGATGATGAACACAGCATAGCACAGCCTGTCTGTCTGCAGGCATACACATCAGAATGATCTCCGAATATACTGAGTGCGTGTGTAGCCACAGTTCTCGCTGACACATTAAACACTCCCGGAAGCAGCTCACCTGCTATTTTGTAAAGGTTCGGAATCATAAGCAACAAGCCTTGTGATGCGGTATATGTTGTTGTAAGTGCACCGGCAGTTAATGAACCGTGTACCGCACCTGCAGCACCTGCCTCTGATTGCATCTCTGTAACTTGAACAGGTTGTCCGAATAAATTCTTACGACCTTCAGCAGACCACGAATCAGTGTGCTCTGCCATATTTGATGAAGGCGTAATCGGATAGATCGCAGCAACATCTGTAAAAGCATAAGATGCGTGAGCAGCCGCTTGATTACCATCCATGGTCTTCATTTGTCTCTTAGCCATTTAATTCCTCCTACTAAGTAATTCTTTATAATATTTATAATAATAAAATATTAGTTTTTCGTATTTCATTATACCAATTTAAAAAATATTTGCAAATAATTATGTATGTAT
>CAJPUK010000068.1 GCA_905373785.1 uncultured Johnsonella sp.
TATTATAGGCTTGTAGCTTTTGCAATACAATATTATTATTAAAAGTAATAATCTTTAGGTTAAAAAATGCAAATTAAATTCTATTCCGAACATATATAATTAAACCTAAGTTAATATTTTAAGGAGGTTTTTATGCTGATACAAAGTAAAAAAGTATGGATTGCAGATCAATTTACTCCTGCATGTATTGATATAAGAGAAGGGAAAATATTTGAAATCTATCCGTATGACACACATCAAGAAGCCTTTGATTATAAAGACAAAAGAATCGTTCCCGGGTTCATAGACATACATTGTCACGGTGCTTACGGTTTTGATACCAATGATGCCAATGAAGAGGGTATGAGAAACTGGGCTAAACGTATCCCCGGTGAGGGAACTACAAGCTTTCTTGCTACTACTATAACCCAGAGTGAGGCTGTACTAACTAAAGCTGTAGCCAATGCCGCCAATGTTATAGAAAGCGAATACGAAGGAGCTGAAATACTCGGTATACACTTTGAAGGTCCCTACCTTGATATGGTATACAAGGGTGCACAACCTCCCGAACATATAGTAAAACCGAGCATAGAGCAGTTTAAGCGATTTCAGGAGGCTGCAAGAGGACATATTATTTATATTACCATGGCTACAGAGCAGGATGATGATTTCGCACTTACAAAATATCTTAGTGATAACGGAGTTATTGTGAGTATAGGTCATTCCGCCGCCACCTACGAACAGGCTGTCATGGCATATGCTCACGGTGCAAGGTCCATGACCCATGTGTATAACGGCATGTCCGCTTTTACACATAGAGCTAATAACCTTGTGGGTGCAGCCTTTCGTATTCGTACTATGTACGGTGAAATTATTTGTGATGGAAACCACTCCACAGCCGCTGCACTCAATACTTTCTTTATGACCAAGGGACCTGATTACTCAATTATGATAAGTGATGCGCTTATGGCAAAGGGATCCGCTCCCGGAACCAAGTTTATGTTTGGAGGGCATGAAATAATTATATATGATGACGGCAGTGCACATCTTACAGAAAGTAAAAGCCTTGCCGGATCCACTTTAAAAATAAATGAGGGGCTTCACTTCTTGGTGGAAGAAGCTATGGTTCCTTTTAACTATGCCATCAACTCCTGCACCTTAAACCCTGCAAAGTGCCTCGGAGTGGATAATAGAAAGGGAAGTATACGAAGAGGACTTGATGCTGATTTGGTAATACTTGATAATGATTATTCAGTTATTCAAACCTATACAAGAGGGAAAAGCAATCTGTAATTAAAACAATTATTGTATATAATAATACATTCACTAATATATAAACAATATAATTTTAGGAGGATTTTATGCATCCATTAAAAGAAATGATTAAAAACAGACTACAGGATAAAAACTGCGGAATAGCTTCTTATTGCAGCGCCAATGAACTTGTGCTTGAAATGGCTATACGAAGAGCCAAGGAAACAGATACACCTGTGCTTATAGAAGCAACTGCCAATCAGGTAAATCAATTTGGCGGTTACACAGGTATGCTGCCTAAAGATTTCTATGACTTGGTTATAAACATGGCAGGTAAGGTAGGACTTAAAGATGAAAATGTAATACTTGCCGGAGATCACTTGGGACCTCTTACTTGGCAGCACCTTAATGAAAAAGAAGCTATGGAGAATGCTGTAGAACTTGTATACCAGTATGCAAAGGCCGGTTTTACCAAGATTCATCTTGATACAAGTATGAAGGTGGCTGATGATAAGGAAGGACTGCTTAGCACTGAAATTATTGCAAGAAGAGGTGCTATATTATACAAAGCTGCTATAAAGGGCTATGAGGAACTTAAAGTAAGCAAGCCCGATGCCATGAGACCGGTATTTATCATAGGAAGCGAGGTGCCCATACCGGGAGGTGCAAGAGAGGTTGAAGAAGGCTTACAGGTCACTAAGGTAGAGGACTTTAAAGATACCGTATCAACTTACAGCAAGGTCTTTGAAGAAGAAGGTGTTGGATTCGGTATGGAAGATGTAATCGCAGTTGTAGTACAGCCCGGAGTTGAGTTTGGTGATAATCAGGTATTTTTCTATGATTCTAAGGCAGCCGAGTCTTTGAGTAAGTCCTTAAAAGAATTCCCTAATCTTTGCTTTGAAGGACATTCTACAGATTATCAAAGTGCAAAGTGCCTTAAAGATATGGTAAATGACGGAATAGCCATATTAAAAGTTGGACCTGCTCTTACCTACGGTTTAAGAGAGGCACTTTTTTCACTTAGCATGATAGAAAAAGAATTGGTTCCGACAAGTCAGCAGGCTAACTTTACAGAAACCTTGGATAAGGCAATGCTCGAAAACCCTGATAACTGGAAAAATCATTATCACGGAAATGAAAATGAACTTAAACTTGCAAGAAAATACAGTTTTTCAGATAGGGCAAGATACTATATAGGTCAGCCGAAGGTAGTGGCTTCAATGAATAAGCTTTTTGATAACCTGAGAGAATACACTATTCCTATGAATATGTTACATCAGTATATGCCTTTTTCATATCTTAGGGTAAGAGACGGTATTATCAAACTTGATCCGAAAGAACTTGCTATGGATGGCATTTATCAGTTTATGCAAGACTATGAATATGCTACAGGGGTGATTAAATAAAAGCACATCTGCTATAAGATTTAAGTGCGGTATAAAGTACTTTTACAACTATGAAAATGAGCTGTTGTATTTAAAATATTATTATAGTTTACAATAGGCTGTTATGTAAAAACTGAGCTTGTTAAATGAGCTGTTGCATTAAAAGAAAATAATATTTTATATATAGTCTTTTACTTTATTTACTGATATATATTATTCTGAGTGCAACAGCTTATATTATTTAAAAAAGAAAAAGACCAACCTCTCGATCGGTCTTATGCTTTCTTATTCACAATTGCCTAACAGTGACGACAAAACATGACGCTTACCTAGAAAACGGCACTGCAATAGGACTTACTGTTGCTGAGTATAGGTTAACATACTCAAGGGAGTATGTCAAGATTTAAGCCTTATTTTTCTTTATAAATAATAATTGACCGAGCTATTTAAGCTATTTATTTACATAGTGTATCATTCGCAAAATAAGTATATAAAAAATGATGAATATTTTTCTGAGTTTGTATATCAAAACCTTTAGCGCAGTACGGCTACGTTTTTTGATGTATGTAATCAGAAAGGAGGCAGGTTATTTGATATACTTATTTAAGAAACAATGCACCTGTTCCTGCATAAACCAATAGGCTTAGAAAACACAACTGTTTATATGAGTTCATTAATCCCGCATACTTAGGCTTTTAAGGAAATTTAAAAACACACTTTAATATCCCCTGCTCTTTTAATTTATTGATTTCTTCTTCATATGCCCCTATTTGTACATACGAATAATAGATATTTGCAAAAACATCCGCTATCTGAATCAAGGCATTATTGACAGAGTCAAAATAGGTTACAAAAAACTTTCCTGTTGTAGTTTTATTCATATATAGCTCTGTATTTAGATAATGTTCCAAAAAATGCTTCGTTTCCATCCGCTCATTTCTTTCATCAATTTGTAACGAGCAATCCTCAATCGGAAGGTACTTTTTATTTAACAAATACTCCAGTGACAACCTAAGTACATAGTTAAATATTCTTGAAATATTTTCACAAAATTCATCGCTCAGTTTCTTATTTGCAATTTCTATGTAGTATATTTCAAAAGACTGCCTTCGTGAAAAATACTCTACAAATTTCGCCTTCATC
This sequence comes from uncultured Johnsonella sp., assembly GCA_905373785.1. Classification (GTDB taxonomy): domain Bacteria; phylum Bacillota; class Clostridia; order Lachnospirales; family Lachnospiraceae; genus Johnsonella. The sequence goes on from CAJPUK010000068.1 coordinate 3,762, forward strand.
TCCTTATCAAATTGCGAACCTTTAAGCTCCCTGAACTTACCGTTTCTAAACATTTTTCCGCCCGGTTTTATTACTTTTTTCGTATTAGCGCTTAGCTTATCCCGATCAAGCTCAAGCAACCTGTCATAATTGGCGGACACAAATCGTTTGTATGCTCTTTTTAGAGCATCTTTATCAATAACCCGTATCATTGCAATTATAAAATACTTATTTTCCGGCATATGATTATTAATTGAACCTGACTCATCTATATATACTATCAATCATACCTCCTTGTATTCTATACAGTATTTTAAAATAATTGCTTTAGTAATTTTAAGTTTCTACCGCCCTTGCACACTAAAGTAAGTCATCTGATAATTACTCACTTTTTGATAATTATAAGTTGTTGTGTATTTTGTGTCTATAGTTATATAATCAAACTTTCCATACACAAAATCGGATCAGTACATTGAAACTTCGATATTTCAGCTAATAAAATGATTATTTGTGTTAGCTAAGTATTGATTTTTAATATACCGACCCAATTTTGAGTGTGGGAAGTTTGAGTTATTAAAACAAATCATTTAAGCTTTCCGACATGGTAGGATGGGTAAATATAAAGTTCCTTACTTCCTCTGCCTTTATTCCATGATCCATAGCCAGTTTAATAAAGTTTATCATTTCATGAGATTCTGCGCAAAATAAAGCTGCTCCAAGTATTGTTCCGTCCGCTTTAGTTATTGCCTTAAGTAAGCCTTCCGTCTTTCTAAGAACTTTTGCCTTTGGAATTGCATTTGCCAAAAGATTACTTACTTTGTATTCAATACCTGCATTTTTCGCCTCTTTCTCACTCATTCCTACACGAGAAAATGGCGGATCGATAAATACCGAATAAGAAAAAGCCCCTCTGTTATTTATTGTACGCTTACCTTCTCCAAGCATATCATCAAGTATTATTCTGCTGTCATCAAGTGAAATATAGGTAAATTGTAACTTTCCGCACACATCTCCGGCAGCCCATATATTTTTAACACTTGTTCTCAAATGTTCATCCGTCTCAACTGCTCCTCTTTGAGTAAGCGTAATTCCCGCATTCTCACAACCCAGTCCATCAGTATTCGGTCTGCGTCCTGTAGCAAGAAGTATAGCCTCCGAATCAAGAGTTTTAGTTTCTTTATTACTTTCATAATAAAGAACGGAGTCTTCAATCTTGGTTATCTGTGCTCCGGTAATTATATTTACACCTTTTGCCTCAAGACTTGAGCGAATCGCTTGGGCAATATCCTCGTCTTCTCTTGGTAAAAATACATCTGCATCTTGAATAATGCTTACCGCACTTCCGAAGTTAGCATACATAAAGGCAAACTCAAGACCTATATACCCTCCACCCACAATTGTAAGTGATGCCGGTAATTTATCAAGATCCATAATTGTTTCGGATAGATATACCTTCTTACTTTTATCGGCACCCGGAATTTTAGGTATTATCGGTGTAGAACCGGTGTTAATAATAAACTCTGTGCCTTCAATACCTACAACACCCTCCTTTGTAAGAACATTTATATGATGCTTATCTGTAAATGTTGCCGTACCGTCAATAATATCTACACCTGCCTGTATAAGTTTATCATAGTTGGCTTTTCGAAGAGCTGCTGTAAGTTTCTTCTTCTCTTCTATCGTATTCTTATAGTATTCTTCCTTTGCAGGGAAGTCTCCTTTTGGTGAACTTTGTGCATCGGTTATAAGTCTTTTAGAAGGTATACAACCGACATTAATACAAGTCCCTCCGTACATATCGGCATCTTTTTCAATAAGTGCCACGCTTTTTTGGGCTTTAGAAAGCTTTGCCGCAAGTGTTTTTCCGGCTTTTCCAAAGCCTATAACTACTACATCGTATTTTGTTTTCATACTGATCCTTTCAATTATTTTAATCACAAACCCTGTGTATTTTTTAATATGTTTATCTTAGATTGTGTATTAAAACCTAGTGGTTAGACAAATTGACATTCATTCTAATTTCGACTATGCTCTTAACCTCTCTTATTGTGACGAAGATATAGCAGATATGTTAAATATCAATATGTCAGTGCACTAGTGCTTTTATTTAATAAATTTACCTTTATAAGATATAATAAAAATATGTTATTTGTATGAAAACTATGTTTTCAAGATTATTTTAAGTTTAACTATGACAATATACTATGTCTTTTTAAAAGCTTATAATTACTATAATTTAACACCAATTATTCCTGCTATAGAACTGTTTCTATGAAACTTTCCAGAAAAAAAGGCTGTATGGAGGAAGTAAATATCCCTCTTGCAAAGAAATATGCTCACCGCTTAATAAATCCAGTGCTTCAACTGCATCAGCTCCTTTGAATCCGGCATGGTAGGGATTATCATCGGCATTCAGGGCAAACCATATACGCTCACCTTCAAACTCCCTCTCAAATACAAGTTGTCTGTTTGTAAGAACAATACTCCTGTAATCTCCATAAATCAGCGACTTATACTGCTTGTGAAGTGCGGCAAAAGAAGATATCAATGTGGTAAGCTCGTTCCAATCAGGAGCTGCAATTTCAGGACGCAGAGCATCATCACTGTTCTTATCCTTAGCACCCAAGATCCCCCACTCACTGCCATAGTATATACAGGGAATACCGGGCATAGCAAAAAGCAAACCGTAAAGCAGCGGCAAATGTTTCTGCTCTTTTAAAATACTTGCCACTCGGCTGACATCATGGTTATCAGCAAAGGACATAAGGTGCTTGCCTTTGTAGATTGCACTTGCTTCTTTGCCGAACTGACGGTTTAGAGAATAGGAGATCTCAAAAAGATTTAAGTCATTAAAACTTGAGTAAAGCCCCTTATAACATTCATAATTAGTGCAACTGTGCAACATTTCATCATTTACTATTCTGTTATAATCTCCAAACAAAATTTCACCCAGCAGTAAAAAATCTTCTTTTATAGAATCACAAAACTGTCTGAGTTTACGCATAAAGGATTCTTCCAAACAATAAGCCACATCGAGCCTTAAACCGTCAATTTGAAACTCCTCTATCCAGCCTTTAATGCAAGCAAAAAGATATTCTATCACATTAGGGTTTTCCAGATTAAGCTTTACCAGCTCAAAATGCCCTTCCCAGCCCTCATACCACAGTCCGTCATTATAACAGGAATTACCTTCAAAGCTTATGTGAAACCAGTCCTTATAAACTGACTGCTCTCTATTTTGTAATACATCCCGGAATGCAAAAAATCCCCTGCCTACATGGTTAAACACTCCGTCTAAAACCACTCTTATTCCATTTTCTCTAAGTGTCTTACATACAAAAGCAAAGTCTTCATTACTGCCAAGCCTACAGTCGATTTTTGTGTAGTCTATGGTATCATAGCCATGGCGGTCGGATTCAAATACCGGCGAAAAGTAAATTGCATCTACATTTAACTTTTTGATATGCGGAATCCAATCCACAACCTTACGTATCCTAGGTACTGACTGACCATCATTATCTTTCGGTGCACCGCAAAAACCTAAGGGATATATTTGATAAAAAACACTGTTTGTTGCCCACATATTGTCTCCTTTTACATAACTTTTTATTATACTAAGCTTCGATAAGACCTTTTATAAACTCTTCAAAGCTGTCACAAATAACATGTATATTATAATCATCTTCCTGATCTACAAGTGCTATCTTAGGTTCATCGTCTTTTTTGCACTCTCTATAATCAAGGAATATCATATGATGTCCACCTGATATAGTATCAGTCACTGTTACACCTATATCCGGATATCCCCATTCATTTATCCAAAACTTACTTCCCATCTCCCCGCAAAGAGAGTATGGCTTGGTTTTGTCAATACCGTAAATGCCGGTAATATAAACAGTATATTCACCCTTACAAAAGAGTGTTGCAGCCGGAGTACCTCCATTGCAATGCTTTATCAATTCTATATATGAATCAGGCAGCTTATATCCAATTTCATTTTCAATATCTTCTATCTCTTTATCTGTGGGAATTTTTCCTACATATTCTTTTGATGCATAATCACTTTCTTCCCAAAAACTATTCCAATCAAAATTTTCAAATACTTTCATATCTTTCCACACTTTAATTATTATTTTTACAGAGCGTATCTATACAGAAGTTCATTCTCACTGATATCTTGCGCCGCATCCGCCTCTTCCACTCAGCAGGTGAATCGTAACTTGATTTATATCAGCCAGCAAAATTTTCCGATTTCCAGCGACTTTCCAGGGACAATTTTGCTATGAGTATAGAAAAAATCCTTTTTAATCTTATAAAAGGAGGAAAAACCACCCCCACTTTGAATTGTAATTGATAATCTACGATAAATAATAATCAATGTTATAAACCCTTTACCGGTTCTTTCCTGTTGGTATAATTTTCCCTGCTCTTTGATTAACCTAAGCACTCTGTTATAAAGTATAGCATATTATCAGCCCGATTATTAACAATTTTTAATTTAGATATCGAAACTATTATTTTACTACTTTTATTTCAGTTTTTGATATTTCTTTCCGGTTAAAAGACAGGTTCGTATATGCCAAGACTCCTTCTTCATCTTCCAGACTAATCAGTATCTTTACAAGTTCGTTGCCCAATTCATCAACTCTATACATAACAGTCCCGTTATAAAGGTTTGATAAAAAACTTAAAATTTCATGCTCTATCAAGAAATCAACATATTTAATTATAACACTAATATCATCTTCTACACCTTTATCTAACATGCCTATATCAAGAATACTGACATCATATTCTTCTACTCCTGGTATTTCTATAATATTTGAATCTTCTTTATACTCTTTTTCCAAATCAACTTTAATAGGGGATGAATAGAAAATAGCTGGCATCATTACACAAAGAGTTTTTGTTTTGTCATGTTGTGTAAGTTCCGCTTCAAAAGGAACACCGTCATAGGTAATTCCTTTTGCAAATCCAAGGTGTGAGTCCGACATACATTCTTTGTGATTACATAGCGGCATATCATAATCCAATTTGTAATAGCCACCATATATATTTTCTTTATAATATCTATCTTCCTCAATATCTCTAAGACGCTCATAGCCAAATACCTTGGCAGCTGAAATACTGCTATTATTCTTCTTAATATACTCCTTTGTAAACTTTATTGTTTCTTTTGCTATATTTATTAAATCCATTCCGGTCATAGCCTGCCTCCGTAATTTGTTCTCTATACTTTGTTATCGTATAAAGTATAGCAGTTTTGATGTACTAAAAAACGGACTCGGTCAAAATCTTCTCCAAATTAAATTTTATTTAAACAGACAGCTAAATAAAGCCTCTTTCTGACCTTTTACTTTCTTAACAGTATTTTAATTAAAATGCAAAGTCCTCCAAGTTTCGGATTTCTATCCTAAAACTTTGGAGGACCTTGTTAATTAAAATATATATTAAAATGAAGGTTGTTAAGAATTATATCTATATTGGGGTATTTTATGTCTAATCGTAAATAAGATATCTTTTATAACTTTACTGCTATTGTTTACAGTTCCTGTATTCCAATAAACTACTGTTAATCATCAATTTCAGAGCTGCTTGAAACTATCGCACCGGTTGAAGCATCTATATCATAATCATATTCAACATTGCCCACCTTGAACTCAATCTCATAAACCCTAATTCCATCTTCCGTGTCAAGTTGTACCTTTGTAAAGTTTGCACTTCCCACTCCTGCATGTGAAAGAGCTATTTGTTTTGCTTTTTCTGATGAGATACCTGAAACCTCCGCATTTGTAGGTGCAGGTGCTGCTGTCACCTCCGGTGTAGGAATTGAGTAATTCTCAATATCCCTGTCAGCAGATATTATGCTGCCGTCTGCCACACTGATCTCATAGTCATATTCAACATTTCCGCTATAAAACTCTATATCATAAACTTGTACACCGTCTTCATAATCAAGCTCAGCTTTAACAAATGAAACTTTATCATATGAAAGACCTGCATGAGCAAGTGCTATCGCTTTTGCTTTTTCTATACCGATATCTGCAGATAGAGCTGTTGTCTCCTGCTGTTCTGCTGTAGTCTGTACCGGTATGTCATAGTTTTCAATATCAAAATCATTTGATACTATTTCTTTGGTCAATGCATCTATGTCATAATCATACTCAACATTTCCGCTGTAAAATTCCACATCATAAACCGGTCTGTTATTCTCATAATCAAGCTCTATATTAACAAAGATAACATCCTTTTCTGAAAGTTTTGCATCTGCAAGTGCAATCTTCTTTGCCTCATCGGCACTTATTTGCTTTGCTGTGTTTACCTCAACAACTGTATTACCGATGAGATTATCGTTAACATCTTCAATAGCGTCTGCTATATTTTCCCTGATGCTGTCTTCACTGTCATAATCAACTATATCCCTTATGTCTATACCTTTTTTCTCAATTAAATCTGCAATATCGCTTACCCTCATTTTAGCCAACTCTTTTGCATCAAGAGTGTTATCCTTAGCTGCAAGATTAAGTACAAATACTGCCTTTCCTATTGATATATTGTTTTCTTTTGCGAATTTATCAGCATCTACAGTATTTTTCAAAGTCTGATTCATAACATTTGCCTTTACATCATTCTTATCCAAAGCAATATTTATATCATCCAGTACTTCTTTTTTAATCTCTTTTGCCTTATCCGGATTATTATTTCTTACAGTAACCAATATTCCTGTATTATTATTTTCAATGTATCCCTTTTGAACCATTGAACCGATAAGTGCATTTACCGCAACCTTAAGCTCTGCATTCTTTAGGTCCATTCCATCAATAACAGCTTTTCCATCCTTATTGGTAGATTGTATCTCTATAACTCTGTTATTTTTGTTTGTCACAATCTCTACTCCCGGATTTACATCTATGTCCACATGTGAGTCCGGAACAAAATTGTTTCCATAATACGGAACACCTACAATTCCTGCTGCAAACAATACACAAGCCACTGTTGCCGCACCTATAAAACCTCTGCTGAGTATATTAAACTTTTTCATTGTTTTCCATCCTTTCCGTCTCCACAGAAAAATATTTTGTTAGATTCTCTTAAACATATTCTCCGTAATATCATTCGCTCTTTAAGTCCGTTTTTGCTATATTTTCAAAAAAGTCTTCTGCAAAATATCTTCTGCATTATAAACATTTTTGTTACTGAAAGGTTAAAGACTGATTATGCCTCTGTGTTTACCTTTGCGATACTTTTATAAGTTTACTATCCACCGTCGACGTTCATTTGGATAATCTTATAAAACTATCGCCGCTTAAAGCTTTTCTTATTTATCCTTTCACTATATTAATGCATGAGCATCTCATTTTATTGCAAGTTAAATTAATTTTTTTATTTTTTATAAAAATAATTAAGTCCCCCAAAGTTTCAGATCTATATTCTAAACCCTTAGA
>CAJPUK010000069.1 GCA_905373785.1 uncultured Johnsonella sp.
TTGAGAAAGGGTTGCGGGTATGATTGAATTATACGGAGTTTTTTATAAACTAATAATCACAAACCATTATAATTGTTTATGTTGCCAACTCTCCGATAAATCATTGCAGTATATTGTTACATAAATATCAGTCTCAAAAAACTACCAATTTCGTCAAAAAAATAACGAAGCGTAATAAATATTCAAATTTAAATAGTTTAGCTATTGATAAGCCTTTGATTTTAGGATACAATGTATAATATTACAGAGTATATTGGTTAAAGCCGATATATCTTTATAAAATAATAACTCCTTTAGCTAAAAATACAAGTCAAAATTGTAACAATTGTTTAGTGAAAAGGATTGTGATTAAATTTCTTAATTATATAAGGAGGCAGATTATGGAACTAAAGACACCATTATATGATGCTCATGTTAAGGCAGGAGGCAAGATTGTACCATTTGCAGGTTTCCTTCTCCCTGTGCAATATGAAAAAACAGGTGTTATTAAGGAACATATGGCAGTCAGAACTCAAGCGGGACTTTTTGATGTCTCACATATGGGCGAGGTACTTTGCAAAGGTAAGGATGCACTTGCAAATTTACAGAAAATACTCACAAACAACTTTGACAACATGGTGGACGGTCAGGCGAGGTACAGCCTTATGTGTAACGAGAAGGGTGGAGTTGTAGATGACCTTATCGTATATAAGAAAGGCGAGAATGACTACTTTATAGTTGTTAATGCCGCAAACCGTGAGAAGGACTTTAACTGGATGCTTGAGCATAAGTTCGGAGATGTTGAATTTACCAATGTATCGGATGATTATGCACAGCTTGCACTCCAAGGTCCTAAGGCTATGGAGATCTTAAGAAAGCTTACCAAAGAAGAGAGTATTCCTCAAAAATATTACCATGCGGTATTTAATGGAGAAGTTGCAGGAATTCCTTGTATAGTATCAAAGACAGGCTATACAGGTGAAGATGGAGTAGAGCTTTACCTTGAAAGCAAGTATGCCGAGCAAATGTGGAATAAACTTTTGGAAGCAGGGGCAGAGGAAGGGCTTGTACCTTGCGGACTCGGAGCAAGAGATACACTGCGTATGGAAGCGGCTATGCCTCTTTACGGACATGAGATGAATGACGATATAAGCCCTCTTGAAACCGGACTTAAATTTGCCGTAAAGATGGACAAACCTGACTTTATAGGCAAGGCTGCCATAGAGGCAAAGGGTGAGCCTAAGATAAAGAGAGTAGGACTTAAGGTAGTAGGCAGAGGTGTTATAAGAGAAGAGCAGGATGTTTTGGCAGACGGCAAGGTAATAGGTCACACAACTTCAGGAACACATTGCCCGTATCTTGATTATCCGGTAGGTATGGCACTTATTGATGCTAAATATTCAGAGCTTGGTACAAAGCTTGAAGTTGAAGTAAGAGGTCGTAAAGTCGAAGTAGAAGTGGTTGCACTTCCTTTTTATAAGAGAGATAAGTAATTAAGAGAGCCAAATAATTATTCAAGGAGGATAGATATATGTCAGTAGAAAAGGGTTTATTGTATGCAAAATCTCATGAGTGGGTAAAAGAAGAGGGTGGTGAGTTTGTTGTAGGAATCACCGATTATGCCCAATCAGAGCTTGGAGATTTGGTATTTGTAAATCTTCCGGAAGAAGGAGATGAAGTTACAATGGGTGAATCTTTTGCGGATGTAGAGTCAGTAAAGGCTGTTTCAGACGTACTCTCACCTATTTCAGGTGTTGTAAGTGCTATTAATGAGGCAATCTTAGATGCACCTGAAAGTATCAACTCATCACCATATGAGGCATGGTTTATTAAGGTAAAGGATGTTACAGATAAAGAAGAGCTTCTTAGTGCTGAGGAGTATGAGGAGTTCTTAAAGACCCTTTAATTTTAGATTGAGTTTACCAAATCAATACACAGAATGTGTATGGTTTTACGGCAGATATACATTCTGTGAAAAGTAAATGAATAAAAACATTTACCAAATAGGTTTTATGGTGTGGTATTAAAATATAAGAAAGGTGGTGTAATATATGGGAAAATACATTCCCAATACAGAGGCGGAGCAAAAGGCTATGTTATCCGAGATAGGTTTTTCATCTTTTGACGACTTGTTTGCACATGTTCCAAAGGAAGTAAAGCTTACGGGTGAGCTTGATATACCTTCAGGTTTATCAGAACTTGAGGTTCGCCGAGATATGACAAGTTTGGCTGAAAAAAACAAGATATTCTCTACTATTTTCAGAGGAGCGGGAGCTTACAAACATTTTATTCCTTCTATTGTTAAAAGTGTTATATCAAAGGAGAACTTCCTTACTTCATATACACCTTATCAGGCAGAGACCAGCCAGGGTGTTTTACAGTCAATATATGAGTATCAGACTATGATAGCTGATATTACAGGTATGGACGTATCCAATGCATCAATATATGACGGTGCATCCGCTGCGGCTGAGGCGGTAGCTATGTGTCGTGAAAGAAAAAGATCAAAGGCTTTAATCTCATCACTTGTGCATCCTGATACCATATCAACTATCAAGACCTATTGCCACGGCAACGGTATGGAAGTTGAGATGATACCCGAAAAGGACGGAGTGACGGATGTTGAGTATATAAAGGCTCATGCAGATGCAGCTACAGCTTGTGTATTTGTACAGCATCCTAACTACTACGGTAACTTTGAAGCTGCAAAAGAGATAGCCGATATTACACATGAAGCAGGTGCAAAGTACGTTATGAGCGTGAATCCTATATCACTTGGTATAGTAAAGACACCTAGAGAATACGGTGCGGACGTAGCCGTGGGTGACGGACAGCCGCTTGGTCTTTCCATTGCGTTCGGCGGACCTTACTTAGGTTTTATGGCTTGTACTGACGATCTTAAGAGAAATCTTCCGGGAAGAATAGTAGGTCAGACCGAGGATAAGCAGGGTAGAACAGGTTATGTACTTACATTACAGGCAAGAGAGCAGCATATAAGAAGAGAAAAGGCATCAAGTAATGTATGCTCCAATCAGGCACTTTGTGCGTTGGCAGTAGGCGTATATCTTGCAGCAGTAGGAAAAGAAGGACTTAAGGAAGTTGCAACACTTTGTACCTCAAAGGCACATTACATGGCAAAAGAACTTGAAAAGATAGGATTTAAGCCTGAGTACAAGGCTGACTTCTTCCATGAGTTTGTAACAACATCCGAAGTATCTTCCGAAAAAGCACTTAAGGCACTTGAGGAAAATGGAATCCTGGGAGGTTATCCTCTTGATGACAAGAGAATACTTTGGTGCTGTACAGAGGTTAACGGAAAATGCTGTATAGATAGGGCAGTAAGTATCTTAAAGGAGGTGAAGTAATGTTAATATTTGAAAAAAGCAGAGCCGGCAGATGCTGTACTTTATTTCCTCCTTGTGATGTAGATGTGGTTGAAGTACCGGCTAAGGATAAAAGAGAACTTGAATTACATCTTCCGGAACTTTCAGAAACCGAACTTAGCAGACACTATACCGAGCTTGCTAAAAAATCAAGAGGTGTCAACGACGGATTCTATCCTTTAGGTTCCTGTACTATGAAGTACAATCCTAAGGTAAATGAAGACATTGCCGCTTTACCGGGATTTGCAGAGATACATCCTCTTCAGCCTGAGCATACAGTTCAAGGTTGTCTTGAGGTTATACAGACTATTGAAAAGCATTTATGTGAGATTACAGGTATGGATAGGCTTACAGTGCAACCGGCAGCCGGAGCACATGGTGAGTTTACCGGGCTTATGCTTATAAAGGCATACCATGAAAGCAGAAAGGATACCAAGAGGACTAAGATCATAGTTCCCGACTCAGCACACGGAACCAATCCGGCAAGTGCTACTATGGCAGGATACAAGGTAGTATCCGTTCCGTCAGCTCCTGACGGTTGTGTCGATCTTGAAAAGTTCAAGGCTGTTTTAGGTGACGATATAGCGGGACTTATGCTTACCAACCCTAATACTGTAGGACTTTTTGATAAGAACATACTTGAGATTACAAAGCTTGTGCATGACTGTGGCGGACTTAACTACTATGACGGTGCTAACCTTAATGCCGTTATGGGTGTGGTAAGACCCGGAGATATGGGCTTTGACGTAATACACCTTAATCTGCATAAGACCTTCTCAACACCTCACGGTGGAGGCGGTCCGGGAAGCGGAGCTGTAGGCTGCAAGAACTTACTTGTAGAATTTATGCCGGGAGTACTTGTAGAAGGTGACAGCGAGAAGAAATTCGTTAAGCAAAGCAATACCATAGGAGATATGAAGGCTTTCTATGGCAACTTCTTAGTAGTTGTAAAAGCTCTTACCTATATAAAGACCCTTGGTAAGGAAGGCATACCACAGGCTTGTAAGAATGCGGTGCTTAATGCAAACTATATGATGGATAAATTAAAAGACCTTTATACCATGGCATATGATGAGGTATGTATGCATGAGTTTGTTATGAGCCTTGAGGACTTAAAGCACAAGACCGGAGTTTCCGCTATGGATGTAGCAAAAGCACTTCTTGATAACGGAATGCATCCGCCAACAATGTACTTCCCGCTTATAGTACATGAAGCTTTAATGGTAGAGCCTACAGAAACCGAGTCAAAAGAAACTCTGGATAATGCTATAGCAGTATTCAGGAAAATTTATGAACAGGCACAAAAGAGCAAACCTACAGATACTGTTGATATTTCATATAGAAGTATGATTAGTAAGATGTGTGAACTTATTCAAAATTCTCCAGAAGCAATTCATGAAGCTCCTCTTACCACACCTGTAGGAAGACTTGACGAAGTTAAGGCGGCAAGAGATCCGATTCTCAGATACAAATGGTAAAAATCTATAGACAAGAGCCTTAAAGTTTGAGATGAATATTATGTGATACTGTGTAAAAGGGATGCCTGTACTAAGGTATCCCTAAGTATTAAATATAAATTTCAAAAGTAGAGGATAGTAATAATGATAGAAAAAATCACATATATAGAAAGTCGACAGACTTACCCCTATAAAAACCTTGCAGTTGAAGAACATTTGCTGCTTAATTGTGAAAAGAACCAATGTATACTGTATCTTTGGCAAAATAGGAATACTATTGTAATAGGCAGAAATCAAAATGCTTGGAAGGAATGTCTTGTAAGTAAACTTGAAGCGGATGACGGTTTTATAGTAAGAAGACTTTCAGGAGGAGGAGCAGTATACCACGACCTTGGCAATCTTAATTTTACCTTTCTTGTAAATAAGGACAACTATAATCTGGATAAACAATTACAGGTAATAATAGAAGCAGTCGCCAAGTTTGGGATTACGGCTGTAAAGTCGGGGCGCAATGATATACTGATAGACGGAAAGAAATTTTCGGGAAATGCCTTTTATGAAACAGGCTCACAGTGTTATCACCATGGAACCATAATGTTCAATGTAAATATTGACGAACTCTCAAAGTATCTTACCGTTTCCAAAGAAAAACTCAAATCAAAGGGAGTGGATTCGGTAAGGTCAAGAGTTGCAAACCTCACAGATTTTAATAAAGATATAACACTTGAGAGCTTAAAGAAGAGTCTTTTTGAAGCATTTGAAGAAGTTTATAACTTGAAGGCAAATGTTATAGAGTTTGAAGATCTTGATCAAAAAGATATAGAAAAACGTACAGCACATTTTGCTTCATGGGATGTGATCTTCGGTAAAAGAATAGACTTTCAGCATGAGGTTTCAAAACGCTTTGAGTGGGGGCAGTTACTTATACAGTTTAATGTAGACAGCGGATTTATAAAAGATATAGCTATGTTTTCAGATGCTATGAAGACTGAATTTGTACCGAAACTTGAACAGGGTTTGAAAAATTGCAAGTATAGCAGAAGAGAAATCTGCTCTGCACTGGAGGGAGTTTCTCTTTTAGATGAGTCTGAGAAGGCTATGAAAAAAGATATAATTTTGTGGTTTGAAGAATTAGATCTATAGATATCTGAGTCGGTCTTAATAAATACGGTATACTGATGTTTAAAAAGCATTGGTATACCGATAGAAAAATCAGGCGAGCTTTAGCTTGGTTATGTTTTATCAAGTAATACAGTAAACGGTAAGGAGACATGATGGAAAATAAATTTGACCTTATAGTCGTAGGTGCAGGTCCGGGAGGTTATGTTGCTGCACTGAAGGCGGCAAAGCTCGGACTTAAAACTGCCGTTATTGAAAAAGACAGGGTAGGCGGTACCTGCCTAAACAGAGGGTGTATACCCACAAAGGCTATGATACATGCAACCTCTGTATATAAAGAGATAAAGGCAGCCGCTGAATACGGTATTTATGCAGAGGGTGTAAGCTATGACTATGAGAAGATTCTTGCTTACAAGCAGGATGTTATAGATAAACTTTGCACAGGAGTTGAACATCTTTTTAAAACCAATTCAATAACTTATATTAAGGGTAAGGGCAGGATCGAAAAGGATGGAAGTATAACAGTTACGGATGGAGAAGGTGCGGGAAGCTACGAAGCAAAGCATACAATACTTGCAGTAGGTTCAAAACCTGCCCTTATACCTATTCCGGGACTTGATAACGAGGGTGTACTTACAAGTGACGATCTTTTCAAATTGGAGAAGGTGCCTAAGAGCCTTGCCATAATAGGCGGAGGAGTAATAGGAGTCGAGTTTGCTTCCATATTCTCAGCTCTTGGAACCAAGGTAACCATACTTGAGGCACTGCCTTCCATACTTGCAAACATGGACAAGGATATATCTCAAAATCTTAAGCTTATACTTAAGAAAAGAAATATAGATATACATACAGGTGTATCCGTAAGCAAAGTAGAAAAGGAAGCGGACGGATTAAGTTGCCACTATGTGGAAAAAGAAAAGGAAGAAAAAATCACAGCACAGTATGTGCTTTGTGCAGTAGGTAGAGTTCCGAATACAGAGGGACTTTTCGGAGAAGGTGTAGAGCTTGAAATGGAACGAGGTCGTGTTATAGTAGACGAGCACTTTAAGACCTCAATGCCCGGAGTTTATGCGATAGGCGATCTTATAAAGGGTCTACAGCTTGCACACCTTGCAAGCGCACAGGGTATATGCCTTGCAGAGGAGCTTGTAGGAGAAGAAAGAAGCATTGACTTAAGTTTGGTACCCGGCTGCGTATACACAGATCCCGAGATTGCTTCTATAGGTATTACGGAAGCTGATGCCAAGGCAAGGGGTATAGAAATAAGTGTAGGAAAGTTTATGATGAGTGCCAACGGTAAATCACTCATTTCAAAAGAAGAGCGTGGATTTGTAAAGATACTCGCAGATAAAGCAAGTAAAGAAGTACTCGGAGCACAGATGATGTGTGCAAGAGCTACTGATATGATAGGAGAGTTTGGAACCGCAATTGCCAATAAGCTTACGGTAGATCAGCTTCTAAAGGCTATGAGAGCACACCCTACATACAATGAGGCTGTAGGAGAGGCACTTGAGGATGTATTCGGAGAGTGCGTACATTCAGCACCTAAGAAAAAATAAATAGTCATATAGATTTTAAGCAATATAATGAAGCTGCTATGTAAGTATACTTTTACAATTAACTTGGAGACCGGAAATACTTTATATAGCAGCTTTATGTAAATAAAAGCATATAGAAAGGATATCTCAAATCGGGATATATGGTGAACAAAAATGGGTTTTAAAAGTGATATTGAAATTGCTCAAGAGGCACAGCCTAAGTTAATCAACGAAGTCGCTGATTATGTAGGGATTCCTGATAAGTATGTAGAAAATTACGGAAAATACAAGGCAAAGATAGATTATCGTTATTATAATGATGAGCTTGTCAATAGACCCGATGCAAAGCTTATACTTGTAACCGCTATCAACCCTACTCCTGCCGGAGAAGGAAAGACCACAACAACTATAGGTCTTGCGGATGCAATCAACAGTCTTGGCAAGAAGGCTGTAGTTGCGGTAAGAGAGCCGTCTTTAGGACCTGTATTCGGAGTTAAGGGCGGAGCTGCCGGCGGCGGATACGCACAGGTAGTTCCTATGGAAGATATCAACCTTCACTTTACAGGAGATTTACACGCAATCAGTGCGGCAAATAACCTTATAGCGGCAATGCTTGACAACCATATACATCAGGGTAACAAGCTTGACATAGATCTTAAGAGAGTTACTTGGAGAAGATGTATAGATATGAATGATCGCCAGCTTAGAAAGATAGTTGACGGTCTTGGTGAGAAGCCGGACGGTGTAACAAGACAGGACGGATTCGATATAACGGCGGCTTCAGAAGTAATGGCGGCATTCTGCCTTGCCAATGACATAAGCGATCTTAAGAGTAAGATAGCAAAGATCATAGTAGGATACTCAAGAACAGGTACTCCTGTAACAGCAGGAGACTTAAACGCACAGGGAGCGGTTGCCGCACTTCTTAAGGATACATTAAAGCCGAACCTCGTTCAGACACTTGAGGGAACACCTGCATTTATCCATGGTGGACCTTTTGCAAATATAGCACATGGCTGCAACAGCGTTATCGCAACAAAGATGGGTATGAAACTCGGTGAGTACATGATTACAGAGGCAGGCTTCGGTGCCGACCTCGGAGCTGAGAAGTTCATAGACATCAAGTGCCGTATGTCAGGTCTTCGTCCAAATGCAGTTGTACTTGTAGCTACAATCAGAGCATTAAAGTATAACGGAGGAGTTGCCAAGGAAGAGCTTCAAACAGAGAACCTTGCAGCACTTGAGAAGGGACTTCCAAACCTCTTAAAGCATATAGAGAATGTAACCAAGGTTTACAATCTTCCGGTAGTTGTAGCAATCAATAAGTTCCCTACAGACACAGAAAACGAACTTGAACTCGTAAGAGCAAAGTGTAAAGAGTATGATGTAAATGTAGCACTTTCAGATGTATGGGCTAAGGGCGGCAAAGGCGGTGTAGAACTTGCTGAGGAAGTTATGAGACTTGCCGAGGGCGAGAGTACCATGCAATTCGTATATGATGTAAATGATTCTATCAAGAAGAAGATAGAAGCGATCGCTACAAAGGTATACGGAGCTGACGGTGTTGACTATTCACCAAAGGCGGACAAGGAAATCAAGAACCTTGAAGCAATAGGACTCGGAAATGTTCCTGTTTGTATAGCTAAGAACCAGTACTCCATGACAGATGATCCTAAGGTACTCGGAAGACCTCAGGGATTCAGAATTACCATAAGAGATATCACACCTTCAGCAGGTGCAGGCTTCGTAGTTGCACTTACAGGTGATATTATGAAGATGCCGGGACTTCCAAAGGTACCTTCAGCAGAAAAGATAGATGTTGATGACAACGGTGTAATCTCAGGATTATTCTAAAAAGAGGTTATCTATATGATGCTTGAAAAGAAAACTACAGAGTTTTTAGAGGCACTTGCATCCTCCCAGCCCGTACCGGGCGGGGGAGGTGCCAGCGCTACAGTTGGAGCATTGGCATCCGCACTGGGTATGATGGTGGCAAATCTTACCATAGGCAAGAAAAAATATGCCGATGTTGAGGAAGAGGTAAAGTCTGCAAGAGACAGCTTAAACGAGCTTATGCAGGAACTTATCAAACTTACGGATAAGGATGCGGAAGTATTTGAACCGCTGTCAAAAGCTTACGGACTGCCTAAAGAGACCAAGGAACAGCAGGAATATAAAGAGAAAGTACTTGAGGAAGAGCTGTATAAGGCAAGTATAGTTCCTATGGATATTATGGAAACAGTACTGAAGACCATGAAACTTCTTGACCTTATGGGAGAAAAGGGAAGCCTTATAGCCATCAGTGATGTCGGGGTAGGTATACTCTTTGCACAGGCGGCGCTTGAAGGTGCTTCACTTAATATATATATCAATGTCAAACTTATGAAGGATGAAAATCATAAGAAGGAACTTGAGACAAAGGCTGATGCTTTGATTGCGGAAGCTAAGAAACTTAAAGACAAAGTATTTACAGCTGTTATGCAAAAAATAAGACCGGTTTAGGAGGGGTTATGTCAATAGTTATGAAAGGCTTGGAAGTAGCTACTGCCATGAAGGAGGAAATGATAAAAAAAGTTTCCGAACTTAAGGCGGAGGGCATTTCTCCCAAACTTGCAATATTAAGAGTAGGAAGCAGAGCTGATGACCTTGCCTATGAAAAGGGTGCGGTAAAGAAAATGGCTGATATAGGCATAGAGTGTGAAGTACATGAGCTTGCACCGGATGTGTCTCAGGCAGACTTTGAAGCGAAGTTTAAGACAATCAATTCAGACAGTAAAGTACATGGTATACTTATGTTCAGACCTCTTCCAAAGCATCTTGACGAGTCGGCGGTACTGTCGGTAATAGATCCTAAAAAAGACTCCGACTGTATGTGTGATGTAAATATAGCAAAGGTATTTTCCGGAGATTTGAGCGGATATCCTCCATGTACGGCACAGGCAGTCATAGAAATGCTTGATTATTACAAAATAGACCTCACCGGTAAGAGAGTTACTTTGGTAGGAAGAAGTATGGTAGTAGGGAAACCGCTTGCTATGCTTTTATTAAAGCGTAACGCTACGGTAACCATGTGCCATACAAGAACCAAGGATCTTGCAGCCACCTGTCGTGCCGGAGAGATACTTATAGCTGCTGCAGGAAAAGCAAAGATGATTACTGCGGATATGGTATCTGAGGGCAGCATAGTTGTGGATGTAGGTATAAACCTTGACGAGAACGGCAATCTGTGCGGAGATGTGGACTATGATGCGGTAGAGCCTAAGGCTGCTTATATAAGCCCTGTACCAAGAGGTGTGGGAAGCATTACAACTTCAGTACTTGCAAAACACGTTTTAAGGGGAGCAGGAGCGAAGTTTTAATCAGTTAAAAGAAGTTCTCTTTAGATAAAGTAACTTTAGTGCTCACACCTTTTTAAGGGTGAGAACCCCGAATTTTGAGAAGTTGACCTTTAGAATAAAGCAAACTTAGTGCCTGTGTTATCGGTGTAAGATTATATGTTGCACAGAATAGTGTAAAATATAGCTGTTTAGCAGCCGATATAAGAGATAGTTTGCGGACTGCTGTAATGGTTAACTGTTTTTGTAAAGATAAGATATAAATCAATAGAATTTTTAAAAAAGGAT
>CAJPUK010000070.1 GCA_905373785.1 uncultured Johnsonella sp.
CTTTTTACCGGATTATATGTAGCAAATATACAATGGAAATATATAAAACTCTTAAAAGTTCTAAAATTAAAAAAACGATATAAAATTGACAGAATATAACAAACTAACTATAATGTAAGAATTGGCTTAGCGAAGCTAAGCCAATTCTTAACGAGAAAAAACAAAGTTTTTTCGAGTCTAAGCTAAAGAGAAAAATTGCACAGCGAAGCTAAGCCAATTCTTAACGGGAAAAAACAAAGTTTTTTCGAGTCCAAGCTAAAGAGAAAAATTGTGCAGCGAAGCTAAGCCAATTCTTAACGAGAAAAAACAAAGTTTTATATTATTTTTTATTTTTATATTGGGGTAATGGAAAGGATATAATTATGTATAAAAAGGTGCCTACAGATCTTAAATTTGTAGATAGAGAAAGAGAAGTACTCAAATTTTGGAAAGACAATGATATATTTAATAAAAGCATAGAGGAGAAAAAGGGCAGTGAAACTTATATGTTTTATGACGGACCTCCTACAGCTAACGGAAAACCCCATATAGGACATGTATTGACTCGTGTTATAAAGGACATGATACCAAGATATAGAACCATGAAGGGCTATAAAGTGCCAAGAAAAGCCGGTTGGGATACCCATGGTTTACCGGTAGAACTTGAAGTTGAAAAGATGCTCGGTATAGACGGTAAAGAACAGATAGAAGCCTACGGTTTGGCACCGTTTATAGAAAAGTGTAAAGAAAGTGTGTGGAAATATAAGGGTATGTGGGAAGAGTTCTCAGATGTCGTAGGCTTTTGGGCTGATATGGACAATCCTTATGTAACCTACCACAACAACTTTATAGAGTCCGAATGGTGGGCATTAAAGCAGATATGGGATAAGGGGCTTTTATATAAGGGATTTAAGATAGTGCCTTACTGTCCAAGATGCGGTACACCTCTTTCAAGCCACGAGGTAGCACAGGGTTATAAAGATGTAAAAGAAAAATCAGCAGTAGCTAAGTTTAAGCTTAAGGGAAAAGACGAGTATTTCCTGGCTTGGACAACTACACCGTGGACACTTCCAAGCAATGTGGCACTTTGTGTAAACCCTGATGAAACCTATGTAAAGGTTGAGAAGGATGGAGAAGTCTACATACTTGCCGAAGCTCTTTGTGATGCAAACCTTGGAGAGGGAACATATAAAATCTTAGAAAAATACAAGGGCAAGGATTTGGAGTACATAGAATATGAGCCTTTATTCGACTTTGTAAAACCGGATAAAAAAGCATGGTTTATAACCTGCGATAATTATGTAACACTTACAGACGGTACGGGAATAGTACATACAGCACCGGCATTCGGTGAAGACGACTCAAGAGTGGGAAGAAACTATGACCTTCCATTTGTGCAGTTAGTTGACAGCAAAGGAGAGATGACTGCAGAAACAAATTGGCCCGGAGTATTCGTAAAGAAGGCTGATCCGCTTATATTAAAAGATCTTGAGGAAAACAAAAAACTTTTCTCAGTGTTTGATTTTGAGCATAGTTATCCGCATTGTTGGAGATGTTCAACCCCTCTTATTTATTATGCAAGAGAGTCATGGTACATAAAGATGACGGCTGTAAAAGAGGATCTGATAAGAAATAACAACACTATTAATTGGATACCTGAAAGTATAGGTAAGGGAAGATTCGGAGATTGGCTTGAAAATGTTCAGGACTGGGCTATATCAAGAAACAGATACTGGGGTACACCGCTTAATATCTGGCAGTGCGAGTGCGGACATATGCACAGCATAGGAAGCATAGAAGAGTTAAAATCAATGTCCGATAACTGCCCTGATGATATAGAATTACACAGACCTTATATAGATGAGGTTACCATAAGCTGTCCGAAGTGCTCAAAGCAGATGAGAAGGGTTCCGGAAGTTATAGACTGCTGGTTCGACTCGGGAGCCATGCCCTTTGCACAGCATCACTATCCTTTTGAAAATCAGGAACTTTTTAAAGCACAGTTTCCGGCAGACTTTATTTCAGAGGCGGTAGATCAGACCAGAGGCTGGTTTTACTCATTACTTGCTATATCAACTCTGATATTTAACAAGGCTCCTTATAAAAATGTTATAGTTATGGGTCATGTGCAGGACGAGTTCGGTCAAAAGATGAGTAAGTCAAAGGGCAACTCCGTAGAGCCTATGGAAGCTTTAGGAGAGTTCGGAGCTGATGCTATAAGGTGGTATTTCTATGTGAATTCCGCACCTTGGCTGCCAAACAGATTTCATGACAAGGCGGTAATGGAAGGACAGAGAAAGTTTATGGGAACCTTGTGGAATACCTATGCTTTCTATATACTGTATGCGGAAATAGACCAATTCGACCCTACAAAGTACAGTCTTGACTATGATAAACTTTCCGTTATGGACAAATGGCTTTTATCAAAGCTTAATTCACTTAAAAAGCTTGTGGATGAAAGTTTGTCCAACTATAAGATCACAGAAGCTGCAAGAGCTTTACAAAACTTTACAGATGAGCTTAGTAACTGGTATGTAAGAAGATGTAGAGAGAGATTTTGGGCAGGAGGTATGGAGCAGGATAAGATCAATGCTTATATGACTCTATATACCGCACTTAAGGAGCTTTGCCTTATCTCAGCGCCTATGATACCTTTTATAACAGAAAGCATTTACCAAAACTTGGTAAGAAGTGTTGATAAGAGTGCTAAGGAAAGTATACATCTTTGTGACTTCCCTAAGGTTGAAGAAAGCTACATAGATAAAGAACTTGAAAAGTATATGGACGAAGTACTCGACATAGTAGTGCTTGGAAGGGCGGCAAGAAATGCGGCAAATACCAAGAACAGACAGCCGCTTGCAAATATGTATGTAAAGGCGGCTACACTTCCAAAGTTCTATGCGGACATAGTTAAGGAAGAGCTTAATGTTAAAAATATTGAGTTCAGAGAAGATGTAGACAGTTTTGTATCCTATGTATTCAAACCTCAACTTAAGACAGTAGGTCCAAAGTATGGAAAACTCTTAGGAGGTATAAAAGAATACTTAAGCAATTTAGACGGCTCTAAGGCTATGGCTGAGCTTAATTCAGTCGGAAGTCTTAAGTTTGAAGTAAACGGTGAAGCAGTTGAACTTGGAAAGGATGACTTACTTATAGATACTGTTAAGAGCGAGCATTACATTTCCGAGAGTGATGCGAAGGTAAGTGTGGTACTTGATATCTACTTAACAGAAGAACTTATTGAAGAGGGCTTTGTAAGAGAGATTATCAGTAAGATACAGACTATGAGAAAAGAAGCCGGCTTTGAGGTTATGGATCATATAGTTATATCTGTAAGCGACAATGATAAGCTTATAAATATCATTAATAATAATAAGAACACATTGAAGTCAGAAACTTTGGCAGATGATGTCTTATATACCCATGAAGGTGCCTACAGTAAAGAGTGGAATCTGAACGGGGAAAATGTTACATTAGGTGTTAAAAAAGTGTAAAGGAGTATTGAATGGCAATAATAAGCAAAGAAGCTTTGAAACAGTCTATTGTAGACAACGTAAAAGTTCTTTACAAAAAAACGATAGATGAGGCAAGTACAGAACAGGTATTTCAGGCGGTGTCTTATGCGGTCAAGGATATTATCATAGATAATTGGATTAAAACCCATAAAGCCTATGAGGAAAAGGATGTAAAGATTCTTTACTATATGTCCATGGAGTTTTTGATGGGCAGAGCCTTGGGTAATAATCTTATCAACCTGGGTGAATTGAAAGAGGTTAAGGAAGCGCTTGATGAGATGGGCTTTGACCTTAATGCTATAGAAGATGAAGAACCGGATCCTGCTCTTGGTAACGGCGGTCTCGGAAGACTTGCGGCTTGTTTTTTAGAGTCTTTAAGTTCACTTAATTACCCTGTTTACGGCTGCGGTATCAGATATAGATACGGTATGTTTAAGCAAAAAATCGAAGACGGTTATCAGGTGGAAGTGCCGGATGAATGGTTAAAGCACTCATATCCGTTTGAGTTAAAAAGACCTGAGTATGCCTGTGAAGTAAAATTCGGGGGCTATGTAAAAGTGGAAAATGTTGACGGCAAAGATAAGTTTGTACAAACTGATTACAACTCAGTAAGGGCAATACCTTACGATATGCCTATAGTAGGTTACGGAAACGGAATCGTCAACACGCTTAGAATCTGGGACGCTGAGGCTATAGTCAATTTCAGCCTTTCAGACTTTGATAAGGGTGAGTATCAAAAAGCGGTAGAGCAGGAAAACCTTGCAAGAACTATTTGCGAGGTACTTTATCCTAATGATAATCATTATGCAGGTAAGGAGCTTAGATTAAAGCAGCAGTACTTCTTCGTATCGGCAAGTGTTCAAAGGGCGGTTGCAAGATTTAAGGAACATCATTCAGACATAAAAGAACTTCCTAACAAGGTAGTATTTCAGATGAATGATACACATCCTACGGTAGCCGTACCTGAGCTTATGAGAATACTTCTTGACGAAGAGGGACTTAACTGGGATGAGGCTTGGGATATATGCAGCAAGACTTGTGCCTATACCAACCATACAATTATGGCAGAGGCACTTGAGAAGTGGCCTATAGACCTTTTCAAAAGACTCTTACCTCGTATATATCAGATAGTTGAAGAGATAGATAGGCGTTTTATCGAAAAGGTAAAGAAATTCTATAATAACGATGAAACTAAAGTTGCAAATATGGCTATACTCTATGACAATCAGGTGCGTATGGCATATATGGCAATAGCCGGAAGCTTCTCTGTAAACGGTGTTGCAAGATTGCACACAGAAATACTTAAGTCAAGAGAGTTAAAAGACTTCTACGAAATGGAAAGCTATAAGTTTAACAACAAGACTAACGGTGTTACACAAAGAAGATTCTTGCTTAAGGCTAACCCTCTGCTTGCTGATTGGGTAACAAAAAGAATAGGTAAGGACTGGATCACAGACCTTTCTCAAATGAGAAAGCTTACACCTTATGCAGATGACGAGCTTGCTGTAGCCGAATTTATGGAGATCAAGCAGCAGAACAAGATAAGGCTTGCAGAGTATATTAAAAAACATAACGGTATAGAAGTGGATGTCAATTCTATATTTGATGTGCAGGTAAAAAGACTGCATGAGTTTAAGAGACAGCTTCTTAACATCCTTCATGTAATGTATCTGTACAACAAATTAAAGACTGACCCAAGCTTTGATATGTATCCTACAACCTTTATCTTCGGTGCCAAGGCGGCTGCCGGATACAGAAGGGCAAAGCTTACAATTAAGCTTATTAATTCCGTTGCCGATGTAATTAACAATGACGAAAGCATTAACGGCAAGATTAAGGTTGTATTTATAGAAGATTATAAGGTATCTACAGCGGAGATCATATTTGCAGCAGCAAATGTAAGTGAGCAGATATCGGCAGCAAGTAAGGAAGCTTCAGGAACCAGTAACATGAAGTTCATGATGAACGGTGCAA
This sequence comes from uncultured Johnsonella sp., assembly GCA_905373785.1. GTDB lineage: Bacteria > Bacillota > Clostridia > Lachnospirales > Lachnospiraceae > Johnsonella. The sequence continues at coordinate 5,469 of CAJPUK010000070.1, forward strand.
TAACAGTAGGTACTTTAGACGGTGCTACAGTTGAGATAGTTGAAGAAGTAGGCAGGGAGAATGCTTATATATTCGGACTTTCAGCCGAGGAAGTCATAGCTTACGAAAAGAACGGTAACTATGATCCTAAGGAAATCTTCAACAACAATGAAGAGATAAGAACCGTACTTATGCAGTTAATAAACGGTTACTATGCTCCGGATGACAGCGAGAGATTTAGAGAAATCTATGACTCTCTCTTAGAAGACCAAGGGTATGATAAGGCAGATACCTACTTCATACTTAAGGACTTTATGTCATATGTAAATATACAAAATGAGGTCAATAAAGCTTACCAAGACAGAAAAACTTGGGGAAGAAAGGCGGTACTGCAAACAGCAGCCTGCGGTAAGTTCTCATCAGACAGAACGGTAGAGGAATATGTAAGAGATGTATGGCACTTGGAGAAGGTGTATTTACAGTAATTAGTGGAATATAGAAATATAAAAAAGAAACTCATATTGTGTGATATGGGTTTCTTTTTTTGTATCGCAGATATGGCTTAATTAAGTTATTTGATCTTAGTGAACAGCTTCTAATAGCTGGTAGAGAGGAAAATATCCTTACTCTATTGGATAAAAATTACAAAAAGTATTTTAAAAATAATATTGTATTTTTCAAATAATTCCTACAAACATACTTGACAAATATGTTTATAGGAATTATTATATACACAAGTTCTTAAAAACTTGAAAGGTGATTTAAGGAATGGATTTTCAATATATGCTCAAATACCTGCCTATGTACTTTGAGGCGGCAAAGCTTACTGTCGGTATAGGTTTGGCAGGTATAGTACTTTCGATAGTCATAGGTCTTTTATGCTCCAATATACTGTATTTTAAGATACCGGTGTTAAAGCATATAGTTACAACCTACATAGAGATTAGCAGAAATACTCCCTTATTGGTGCAATTATTTTTTATATATTATGGACTTCCAAAGATAGGAATAAAAACCGACCCATATATATGCGGTATTTTAGGTTTGGCTTTTCTTGGCGGAAGTTATATGGCAGAAAGTTTCAGAAGCGGTTTGGAGTCGGTGGACTATATACAGTTTGAAAGCTCTTTAAGCCTTGGATTAAAACCTTTGCAGACTATGATATATGTAGTATTTCCGCAGGCTATTTCAATAAGTATGCCTTCAATAGTGGCTAATGTTATATTCCTACTTAAAGAAACCAGCGTATTCAGTGCCATAAGTTTGATGGATCTGATGTTTACGGCAAAGGATTTAATCGGGTTATATTACAAGACTACGGAAAGTTTGTTCTTACTTGTAGTATTCTACCTTATCATATTACTTCCTGTATCACTTTTTGGAACATGGCTGGAAAGGAGACTAAGAAATGCCGGATTTGGGGCTTGATGTAGTATTAAAAGGAAAAAATTTCGCTCGTATTATGGCAGGACTTGGAACAGCACTTTATATAAGTCTTATATCGGTACTGATAAGTATGCCGCTTGGGATTTTGCTTGGTATTCTTATGACTTCAAAAAATCCTCTTATAAAGGCAATACTTAAGATTTACTTGGAAATCATAAGAATTATGCCGCAACTGGTACTTTTATTCATAGTATTCTTTGGAGCTACCAAAACTTTAGGTATAGACATCTCCGGAGAAAAGGCGGCTATTTTGGTATTTTCTTTGTGGGGAACTGCGGAAATGAGTGACTTGGTAAGAGGTGCGATAAACAGCATTCCGAAGCACCAATACGAAAGTGCAAGAGCCTTAGGGTTAGAAGGTGTGAACTTATACAGATATATAATAATTCCTCAGATCATGAGACGGCTGATACCGCTTGCAATCAATCTTCTGACAAGAATGATAAAGACCACAAGTTTAGTACTTATGATAGGTGTTGTAGAGGTACTTAAAGTGTCGCAGCAGATAGTGGAAGCTAACAGAATGGCAAGTCCCAATGCAGCATTCGGTATTTACTTATTAGTATTTATCTTGTATTTTATGGCTTGTTGGCCCATTAGCTTGGTATCAAGGCATCTTGAAAAAATTTGGAATAAATAAAAGATAGGTTGAATATTTAATTATGGCTGAAACAATATTGAAAATAGAAAACTTAACAAAAGAATTTGGAGAAAATAGAGTACTGGACGGCATTGACTTAAGTGTTAAAAAGGGAGAAGTGCTTGTAATCATAGGACCCAGCGGCTGCGGTAAAAGTACCCTGCTTAGATGCATTAACGGACTTGAGCCTATACAATCAGGCAGTGTAATGCTAAAAGATGAAAGGGTTGAAAAAAATTCGAAAAACATATCAAAGATAAGAGAAAAGATAGGTATGGTCTTTCAAAGCTATGAGCTGTTTCCGCACATGAGCGTACTTGATAACATACTCCTGGCACCCATGAAGGTACAAAAAAAGAAAAGGCAGGAAGTGGAAGAACAAGCCATGAAACTGCTTAAAAGAGTGGGACTTGAGCATAAGGCAAAAAGTTTTCCGAGAGAACTTTCCGGAGGGCAAAAGCAAAGAGTGGCTATAGTAAGGGCATTATGTATGAATCCTGAAATACTTCTTTTTGATGAGGTTACTGCGGCACTTGATCCTGAGATGGTAAGGGAGGTTTTAGATGTAATGCTGAGGCTTGCCGCACAGGGAAGAACTATGCTTATAGTAACTCATGAAATGCAATTTGCAAAGTCCATAGCTGACAGAATTATATTTATGGATAAGGGACAGATAGTGGAAGAGTCGGAACCGGAAAAGTTCTTTACCATGCCAAAGACCGAAAGAGCAAGAAAGTTTTTAGATATATTTGAATTTCATTCGGTTAAATCGGCAGGAGAGAATATATAAATGTGGTATTTACGGTTATTTTCATAAATAACTTAAGTATAAATAAACTAAATTTTTAGTCAAAGGAGAAAGTATTATGAGAAACATAAAGAAGATTATATCAAGCCTTGCAATTTTATCAGCGGTAGCTTTGCTCGGTGCTTGTGCAGCTAATAAAAATACAACTACAGATGCGGGTGCGGCAGGTAACGGAAAGTTTCGTACCTTGGATGAGATCAAAGAAAGCAAAACGATAAATATAGGTGTATTTTCAGATAAGCATCCTTTCGGTTATGTTGATGAAGAGGGTAAATACCAAGGTTATGATATCTATCTTGCAGAGCGTCTTGGAAAGGATCTGGGAGTAAATATCAATTATGTATCCACAGAAGCCGCAAATAGAATCGAATACCTGCAATCAGGCAAGGTAGATATCATACTTGCAAACTTTACGGTAACTGATGAGAGAAAAGAAGCGGTAGATTTTGCTCTTCCATATATGAATGTAGCACTGGGTGTAATATCTCCGAAGGATAAGGTTGTTACCGACCTCGCTAACTGGAATGCCGATGATCAAATGATAGTCATATCAGGAACTACTGCGGAAGCCTTTCTTGTAAAAAACTATCCTGATATCAAGTTGCAAAAGTATGACTCATACGCAACTGCCAAGAATGCACTGGAAAATGGAAACGGTGCGGCATGGGCTAATGACAACACTGAAGTTATAGCATTTGCCAAGCAAAATCCCAACTTTACGGTAGGAATAGCAAGTCTTGGTGAAAGTGATACAATAGCACCGGCTGTTACAAAGGGTAATGCAAGCTTGCTTGAATGGTTAAATACCGAGATAAAGACACTGGAAGGGGAGAACTTCTTCCACAAGGCATACGATGAGACTCTTAAAGATACATACGGAGCAGACTATGCAAATGAGTTGGTAGTAGAAGGCAAACAAGCAAAGTAGTTGTGAAAATATAAGATAAAAAGATGCTGTTGCAAAATCATAAATATATGGTTTTGCGGCAGCATTTTAAAATTTAAAACTAAAACTTCCCAAACTTGGAACAGGGGCAGTACATTTGAGAATCACCACCCCACAATAAATAGCTGTATAAGAGGTTGGAGTAAATAGCTATTGTTTATGTGATAGATAAATCTTTATTTTTTTGTAAAAACTATTTACAATTCCAATATAGAGTTATATAATATAAAAAAATCAACTCCACACCGTTTTTAGTTTAATGTGAAAGGAGTAATGTAAAGTTTTTAGTTTACTGTGTCTTTACATAATTAACCCTGAATAATTCCAAATTGGAAATTATTTTACGACAAAGGAGGACTATGAAGTATATATTAAAATTAGAACTTGAAAAACCTGTAATTCGCAGTGATTACAGAAGAACAATTATAAGTTTTTTCAAAAAGTCGATCTCGTCATATATGGACGGATACTTTTACGAAGAGCTTTATCAAAGCGGAGCAAAAAAGAAGTCTTTTGTATGGTCTATCGCTTTTATAAAGCCTGTATTTAAGGGAGAGCTTATGGAGCTTGCAGGCAATGAAGTAAATATGACTTTAAAATTTAAGGAACAGCAGACTGCATTGATCTACTACTCAAGTCTGCTTATGATGAAAGACCAAGCTTTCCCTATAGGAGAAGGTAATCATATCAGCCTTAAAAGCATTAAAATGATAAGTGAAAAGGAAATAACAGATGACTATGCCGTATTCAAGGTTTTATCACCTATATGCCTAAAGCATCATTATAAGGAGAATAATAAAGACAGATATTTGACAGTAGAAGATGCAGAGTTTGCAATAGAATTGGCAAGAAAACTGAAAGAAGACCTGCCTTATATGGATGAAGAAATAGAGAGCTTAAGATACGATTTAAGCGGTCTGAAAAAGATCATAGTACCGGCATACGGGCTTAAGATACCGGTAAGCATAGGCAGCTTTGTAGTTTCAGGTGATAAAAATATACTTAACCACATTCTTAAAACCGGAGTAGGTTCAAAGCGAAATTCCGGTTTCGGTTTGGTCGAACAAGTTATGTAGGGGGTGATATTATGATTAGTAGAGGAGAATTTGAAGAAAAATCTATTAGCTACAATAGCAGGATAGAACCTTCGGATTGGAGATACTCGGCAGCTATTGTCGGAATGATCAGATTTTTTGATGACATGGATATAGTTCATAGTTTTAAGGGCAGATATCTTTATTACAATTTTGAAGATATACATAATGATTCAAATGATTTGGAGGGTGATAAAAACTACCTTTTATTTGCCGAAAAATGGTTTTCCGACAAAATGCATCATAAGGAGCTTGGTATAAGGTTAGAGCAAAGTGAATTTACTGAGGAGCAAATATCAGAGATTAATAAGAAACTTTCAGCTAATACAATTATGAAGAAGGTTTTCAAAGGCATTAAATTTGATGCTTCTAATAAAGAGCAAATCAAAACATTAATAGAAGAGAATAGATTGGAACTTATCAGAGATACCTTCTGTAACGCTAAAAGCGGCTATCAAAAGTTTATTAATAACTCCAAGTACAGAAGCGAAAGTGGCGAAGTGTGCCGTTTGTTGGGTTTTTG
>CAJPUK010000071.1 GCA_905373785.1 uncultured Johnsonella sp.
AAGAAAGCCTTATTTCCTATGCAGTTTACACTTACTTAAAGAGTCGAGGGCAAATATCTGTGCAGTAATTTTAATTACTTTTTATCTGAATCGTCACTTACTTAGAAAATATAAGAACCGCTTTGCAGTAAGCTGCATTATTTCCTATGTAAACTGGCACTTACCCTTGATTCCATATCATATATGCCTACCGTGTTTTTATTGGAAATTACGGTAATATTGGCAACGTCATATAACCTGTGGTATACGACATGCTGACCGTTTTCAAAACCGGTACAGCTCATTGATATGAGGTACTCTCCGCCTTGCAGATTCATCTTTTGCCTGAATTCGACATCATAGCTGTCACCGGCATGGACTTCTTCTATGTCTGTAAGTTCAAACATTGTATTGGTTCCGCTAAGCTCCGTACCCTTTTTATCTTTAATGGTATAAGTAAAAATCGGCTGTTTTATATCGGCAAAAAATCTGATTCTCTCTCTGATAGTAAATTCTTCTCCTTTTATAAGAAGATTGCTTATCTCTCCCTTACTGTCTATTAGTCCTAGGTCATAGATCTCGGCTCTTTTGTCCCCGTATTCGGTAACATTAGGATTAATTGAAAGCGACTCCTTCATAAGTTTACCGGTATCGGTAGCCTTGGCTTCTACCGGAAGTTTATCATCCTTTGCCTCTTCTTCTATCTCAAATCTGTTAGCCAAAATCTTTTTATAAAGGTCAACTATCTCCCCTGCCTTACCTTCGGCTACAAAGCTTCCCTTATTAAGAAGTATAACCTTATCACAATACTTGATAACACTTCCCATATCATGTGTTACCATAAGTATGGTAGTCCCCTTTTGTCTGATTTCATCCATCTTCTTATAGCACTTTGCCTGGAAAAATACATCTCCTACACTAAGTGCCTCATCTACTATAAGTATCTCCGGCTCTACATTGATTGCAAGTGCAAAAGCAAGCCTTACAAACATACCGGAAGAGTAGGTTTTGACCGGTTGGTGGACGAAATCTCCTATGTCGGCAAATTCAAGGATTTCGGGGAGCTTTTTTTCCATCTCCTCCCTGCCAAATCCCATCATTGTACCGTTCATATATATATTCTCTATGCCGGTATAGTCCATATTGAAACCTGCACCAAGCTCCAAAAGTGCCGAAATATTGCCTTCGACTTCTACATTTCCGCTGCTTGGATTAAGCACCCCGGTAATAATCTTAAGTATGGTTGACTTTCCTGAGCCGTTAGTTCCTATAATGCCTACCGTAGTACCTTTTTCTATTTCAAAGCTTATTTTATCAAGCGCAAAAAACTTTTTATGATAAGTTTTCTTTGTAATGCTCATAGCTTCCAGAAGCCTATCTATAGGTTTATCATATAATCTGTAAATTTTTGTTACATCCTGTACGGATATAGCTAAATTTTTCTCCATAAATCCTCCTTATAAGACATCTGAAAAATGTACCTTGAGTTTGTTAAAAATTCTTATTGAAAGCCAAAACAGACTTAAGGTCACTGCCCAAAAGTATAACCCGAGCATAGGTCTTTGCCAAAAGGCATTGCCTTGCAGCATACTGTCTCTATAACCTACAACTATATAATAAAGCGGATTTATCCTAAGTACCTTATCTATCCATGCCGGTGCCTCTGGAAATATAGCGGGACTCCACATTATAGGTGTTGCCCACATTCCGAACTGTAATGCTATGGATACGATCTGTGCCATATCTTTAAAAAATACATTTACAGCTGCACAAATATATACTATAGCAAGTGAATACATGCTTAAAGCAAATGAATAATAAGCTATTTGCAGCCATGAAAGCATAGGAAGTCTTCCTTGCAGTAAAAACATTGCTATCATAATAAGTATAAATATTACATGTACTATAGCAGATGATACAAGCTTTATCACAGGCAGTATCTCAACATTAAACACCACCTTTTTTACAAGATAATCATACTCTTTAAGACAGTTCGTGCCTGTAGTAAGTATCTCACTAAAGTAAAACCAGGGTACTATGGCAGGTATAAGCCAAAGCACATAGGGAGTGTTCGGTATGGGCGGTGTGCTCTTAAATCCCATTTGAAAAACAAGAAAATATATAAGTACCGTTACCATGGGCTGCACAAACATCCATGCCACACCGAAATAAGATCCGACAAAGCGTCTTTTAAAATCCGACTTTGCCAAATCGATTATTAAATTTCTTTTTTCTATAGTACTTTTTATAAGTGCTATAATATCCTTCATACTTCTCCTCTATCTAAAAAATAAATGCATCTTTAAAAGCGGGTAATTTGGCATCCTTGTCCGATATAACAGGCTCTATACCCTCATGTATATGCCAGTCTATGGCTATGTCCTTATCATTCCATATAATTCCGCCCTCATCATTAGGATGATAAAAATCCGAACATTTATATGCAAATTCCGCCTTTTCGGAAAGTACTAAAAAGCCGTGAGCAAAGCCCTCGGGTATGAAAAACTGCTTTTTATTTTCCGCACTTAAAATAACTCCGAAATGTTTTCCGAAAGTCGCAGAATCTTTGCGAAGGTCAACTGCCACATCATACACCTCGCCGCTTATAACTCTTACCAATTTAGCTTGTGGATGCTCTTTTTGAAAATGTAATCCTCGCAAAACTCCTTTTGAGGACATGGACTGATTATCCTGCACGAATTTTTTATCTATGCCCGCACTTACAAAATCAGCCTCATTATAGCTTTCAAAAAAATATCCTCTGCTGTCTGCATAAACTGTAGGCTCTATAACATAAAGTCCCTCTATTTCACATCCTGTAACAACTATCTTTCCCATAATTTCTTCCTTTATATGTATTATTTCATTACAAGCCAAACTCCGATATCACAAAACATAATTTTACTATAAAGGTATAAGCATAACAAGACCTTTTATTTTTTGACGAAGATGAATAGTTACAGTTCAGGTAGCCTAGATATATATGTATAATATCTTCGTCTAATTTATAAATAAGGTTAAATATTTTTAAGTTGTTTTGACGAAGATGAATGAGCTACCTGAACTGTAACGATGAATAACCTACCCGAACTGTAACCTTTTTACTATATAATACGCCCCCAAAAGTCCTGCTTTATTGCCATGGGCGGCAAACTTCACATTTAACTTATCATACATTACCGGCTTTAAGTACTTGGATAGAAACTTAAGTATAAGCCCTTTTAATATATCCTTTTGCTCCATAATACCGCCGCCAAGTACCACGGTATCCGGATCTAAGACATAGCAAATATTTGCAATACCTATACTTAAATTCTTACACAGCTCTTCTACCGCTTCTATGCACTCCCTGTCTCCAAGTTTATAATATTCAAAAATCTTATATCCGTTCCATTTATTCACACTTTCATTCTTTTTATCCGCTACAGTCTTACATAGCGTTTTGGTTGAGCAAATCTCCTGAAAGTTTTTACCGCTATCATCGATTCTCATATAACCCACTTCACAGGAACTGTAGTTTGCACCATGGTATACTTTCCCCTCAGATACAAAGCTCCCCCCTATACCTGTGCCTATTGTAAGACAAAGCATCTTTTTCGAGTCCTTACCCGAACCTGATACAAACTCAGCCAGTGCGGCACAATTTACATCATTTTCCACTTCACAGTATAAACCGTACTCTTTTTCTACAATACTCTTCCACTTGGTACCGGAATAGCCCGGCATGGTCTCTCCGGCAAAAAACACCTCTCCCTTTTTACAGTCAACCATACCTGCTGTAGATATGGCTACGGCATTGAGGCTGTACTCTTCCTTATATTTTTCTATAAGAGCTTTAACATTGGCAACTACCCTTTCCCCTCCCAAGTGTGCCTGTGTATCGGTGCTGCCGCTTTCTATAACATTATCATCATCAAGTACGGCATATTTTATAGCAGTACCGCCTATGTCGAAACTTAAATATTTACACATATTGCTTTGTATACTTTTCCTTTCTTAAGCTTACATATAACCCAGAGCCTCTTCAAAGGTCATCCAAAAGTGAATTCCATGAGAGGAGTCATGCCACCTGTCCTCATTGTAAGAGTCTGCATACACCATCTCTCCCAGGCGATATATAAAATTAGGATCCACAAAGGACATAGCTTCTTTATAGCTTTCCTTTTTATTTACATCCGTAATGGCAACTACCCTTGCCTTGTCACAACGGCAGGCATTGGTAGTGCTTGAGCATCTTTTCGCATCTTTGGGAATCAAAAGCTGTACCATACGCTCATTAAAACACTTTTTATATCCGAAAATATAGCCCTCCTCGGGGCAGTAATTCCTGAAGAACTTAGTCCTGTCCGTAACCAGGAGATTATCAAGCTTCGCCTCCCAAAGCAGTGCTGCAAAAAAATCAGCGCCGTCAAAGTTGCTGCCGGAAAGATTACAAGTTCTTAAATCGGCAGCAAATAAATCAGCATAAGCAAAACTTGAACCGGAAAGATCACAGTTTTCAAACTTAGTATGTTGCAACTTTGCATTGTCGAATTTACAGGATCTAAAATTTACATTCTTAAAATCACTATTGGAAAAATCCACCCTGCTAAAATCCATACCCTCCAACTTCTTAGTTCTCATACTGATATAGGTCAAATCAAGATACGCTTCGCCTTCCTTATTTCTAAAATCATCAAGCAGGCTCTTTAATTCTTTTTTAGTCATTTTCTTCATAAATAAGTACCTTTCTAACAATATAGTAATAGCTACTATTTTTATATTGACAGTTAGCAAAAGCTAAATTAGAATAAGATATAGCAAACTAGCCGATTCTTACAGCGTTTGCAAAATAAGCTTACAAAAGCACTACACTTTTTTGCTGCAAGGCACAAAATCCACACTTCCATGTAGCAATACTAAGCATATAAACATTCGCATAAATAATTAACTTATTTGGAAAACGATACACTAGGAGGTATCTATGAGGATAAACAACAAACCTTCTGCCCCCTTTGCATTATACCTTACATTAGTAATTTTTACAGTAAGCATCTACCCCAAAAGTGTCAGATTACTGATGAGTACAAACTATGACTTTAACACCGGTGTCGCCAATCCGACTCCTCTCCAAAACAACACTGCAGCACAGACAGAATCCACAGCTCCTTGGAGCATAATTGACTTCGTGTTTGCAGAAGAGGAAATCCCCGGAACAGGCGATGAACAGGGAAATCTTGATGTAGAATACACCATAACCGGACTATCCGAAGAAGGAAGGAAAAAACTTAAAAAACGTAAAAAACTGGTACTACCCTCAAAAGGCAAAGACAACAAGACCCCTGTATGGATAAGCAAGGGTGCTTTTGCCAATCTGGATATAGAAGAAGTGGAAATCCCCGGTAACTACACACATATTCAGTTTAACGCCTTTGCCGGAAGCCGCATAAAAAAACTCGTACTCCACGAAGGAGTTGTATTTGCCAATAAACATGCTTTTGCCGGCAATAAAATAGAAGAACTCTCTCTCCCCTCAACATTTCGTTACGCTGCCAAGGGAGCATTTAAGAACAACAAACTAAAAAGCCTTGTACTGCCAAAAAGCGTAGAAAATATCGGAGAAGAGGCATTTATGAACAATCAAATTTCCAACCTTGTATTCAAGGGACAGATAGTTCATATTCATGCCAATGCCTTTACCGGCAACAAACTCAGCAAGGTAAACATACCTCTCTCACTCAGGAATGTAAAAGACAGACTTACCGGTATACATGAAACCGCCTTTGATAATAATCCCGGCTGCCCGAACCCTGCAAATCCTTCAGAGAATAAGGTTTTTCTACTGACTCCGAAGGGGGATAACCCCTTCCGTCTTCTAAATAAAGGTAATTTCTTAGTAGATCCTAAGGTTTAATCGGGTCGGTGCAAGGCGATGATTTCCTTGTACCGCTCCTGCGATAAAAACAACCTCAGTGCCTATTTTAGCACTGAGGTGAAACTCCTGGTAATAATTTGCGGTCTTGTAATTGACGAGCCTACTACGGCACTATATACTCCTAGCTCCATAACTCTTTTTAACTTCTGCGGAGTATTGATATTGCCTTCGGCTATAAGCTTTGCATTGATCTTATCAAGTGCCTCCCTTATAAATATAAAATCCTCCGCTTCTATTTTAATATCCTTGCTTTGCTTTGTATAACCCACAAGTGTAGTTCCCACAAAATCAAAACCGAGCTTATCGGCAATTATGACCTCGTCCATGGTCGAACAATCCGCCATTAAAAGTTGATTTGGATATTTTTTTCTTATCTCGGCATAAAAATCACTAAGTTTTTCTCCAAAAGGTCTTCTTGAAAAAGTGGCATCAAGAGCGATAATCTCAGGCTCCACCTCTGCAAGCTCGTCAATTTCTCTCATAGTGGGGGTTATATATACCTCACTATCCTCATAATCTCTTTTTATTATTCCTATAATAGGTAAGTCCACGTTTTTTCGTATCTCTTTGATATCCTCGACCGTGTTTGCCCTTATACCCTTGGCTCCGCCCTGCTTTGCGGCAAGTGCCATCCTTCCCATTATAAATGACGAGTGCAAGGGCTCATCTTCAAGTGCCTGACAAGATACTATAAGCTGCCATTGAATCTGTTCTACATTAGCTTTCATTATACCTTCTTTCCGATTACATCCGCTATCCTTTCTCCAAGCCTTTTATGACTTTCAAGATCCAAATGCATATAATCTATTTTATTCATACTGACATACAGTCCTGCGTCTAAAAATTCACAATCACAATCATCGGCACAAAGCTTGAAAGTTTCTTTCAGTTCATACGACTTAGCACTGCATACTCCCATCTCACCGGCTACTGTCGAAGTCTCACACTCTTTTTCTATAGGTGCCGGACTAATAAGCAGTATCCTCGGCTTCTCCTTCCACACGTCAGCATTTTGTGCCACTTTTATCAGGCGCTTGGCACCGTCCGCTATGTTTTTGGCGGTTGCCGCAAACCTTTCCTTACAGTCATTGGTTCCGAGCATTATTATAAGCATATCTATGGGTGAATGAGACTGAAGACAGGGAAGAAGGTAACTGAGTCCGTTTAAGCCCTCATTTAAGGGATCGTCAAATACCGTAGTTCTTCCGCATAAGCCCTCTTCTATAATATGGTACTCCTTACCCAAAGTATCTTGTAATACTCCCGTCCAACGCACATCCTTTGCAAACCTTCCTCCACTGTAGGCGTCATATCCCCAGGTGTTGGAATCTCCAAAACAAAGTATTCTTTTTTCCAAAATTATCTCCCCCAATATTTTATTGATTTTAAGGTTACAGTTCAGGTTTAACCTTTTACAGCTCCCATTGCCAGTCCCTTAACAAAGTTCTTTTGAGCCATCCATACTATTATAAGTACCGGAAGCAGGGTTATAAATGCTGTTACCGCCATAGGTCCCCAAGCCAAGCCTCTGTCCGTAATAAATCCGGATATAAGCACAGGCAGGGTCTTTGCCTTATTAATACTCAGTATTACCGCAAACAAAAATTCATTCCATGCTCCTATAAAAGCAAGTATTGCTGAGGCTATGATACCGGGCTTTGTTATCGGAAGTATTACAAGGAAAAATCTTTTGGTAAAACTGCAACCGTCAAGCATGGCAGACTCTTCAAGTTCCCTTGGAAGTTGCTCGAAAAATCCCATCATAAGCCAGATAACTAGCGGCAGATTAAAACTTGTATTCATAATGATCAAAGCCCATAAAGTATCTATAAGATGCAAGGTTCTCATAACAAGGTATACGGGTATGGCAGTTGCTATAGCCGGATACATTTTCTGTATCATAAACCAAAGTCCGAAGTACTTTCTGGCTCTTTTTCCTATATTGCCTCTGGCTACCGCATAGGCAGTCATAGCACCGAAAAGTACCGATAAAAAAGTAGATACCGCCGCTACCACAAAGGTATTGATAAAGTTACTGAGTAACTTATCTTTATTTAATACCTCAACATAACTTTCCGTTGACCATCTTGTAGGAAAAATAATCGGTGGATAAGCCAAGTAATCCGCCTTTACCTTAAAAGAGCTTATTAAAAGCCAATACAAGGGAAATATTATAAAAAGCATACTTAATATTATAATAATTATTCTTGTAGGTCTTCCTGCGAAATTTCCTATTATACTGTCGGTATATGCTAATTTTTTCTTCATTATATCTGCGCCTCCATCTTATCCCTTAATCTTAAAAAGAAAGCGGTCACTACCGTCATAAGTACCACAAACATGATTGCCAAAGAGGCTGAATATCCCGCATCAAAAAGTTTAAGTCCCTGCTTGTATATATAATTGGGTAGCGTCTCCGTTGCACTTCCCGGACCTCCGTTGGTCATAACATAAACTGTATCAAAAACCTTGAAAGCATCTACGAATCTTAACATTACAACTACGGTAAGCACCGGACTCATAAGCGGAAGTACTATCTTTCTGAATATCTGCCCGTTGCTTGCTCCGTCCACCGTAGCCGCTTCAAGGCAGTCTGAAGGTAAGGATTTAAGCCCTGCTGCACAGATAATGCTGACCCAGGGTGCAAGTTGCCATACATTGACCATTATAACCGAAAGCATAGCCGTCTTGGTGCTGCTAAGCCAGGTAATACTCGGTATGCCTAAAAATCCTAAAAAGTAGTTGATTACTCCCGTAGAAGAATCAAGCATCATACGCCACAAAGTACCTACTGCAACCGGTGCCATAATCATCGGGATAAGGCAAATAGAAGTACAGATCCTTGCCCACATCTTATCGGAACAAAGAGCCATAGCCAGAGCAAGTCCTATTACCAGCTCCAAAGCCACTGAAAACACCGCAAAGACTATGGTATTCACAGTACTTGTAAGTAACATCTTATCAGTAAACATTCTTATATAATTCCCTAAAAATATAAATTGCGGCACTGCCTTGGGAAGATTTAATTTAAGTCTGAAAAAACTTAAATATACCGAATACAATAAGGGAAATAATGCCGTAATAGCCAAAAAAATCATAGTCGGCATTATAAAAAGCCATGAAGCCACTTTGTCCCTGGCTACTTTCTTTCCTGTTTTAGTATTATTTTTTGACATAAATATACCTTTCTGAACTGTCTTTATTACACTTAATATAGGGATGTCCGATATTAAGTATTTTTTTAATATAAATATATCTTTCTAAATTGTCTTTATTACATTTAATATATAGATGTCCGATATCAATTATTTTTCGACATAAATATATCCTTCTAAATTGCTGCAACACCAAGCTTTATATAAAAAGCTATATTTATTAGCGTTTCCGTAAACTAATATGAAAAGCTGTCGCCAAGTAGACCTAAGCGACAGCTCATTATATTCTTATAATTATCTGTTATAATTCTTTGTACCTGCCTCAGGCGGTGCACTCTCAAGTGCCGCTTTAATTCCCTCTTCCATCTTCTTTACAGCAGCTTCAAGCTCTGTCTGTCCTGACATATACTCACTTACGACAGTGTTTAACATAGTGTCAACCTCTGTAGAAGCCGGTATTCTCCACCAAAGGTTAGCCGTATCAAGAGCCTTTCTTACCGTATCCATGTATGTACCCTTTATACCGTCCTGCTCCCAGAAAGCCTTCCTCGGAGAAAGTATGCCGTAATCCTTATAGAATCTGTTTTGCATCTCGGCACTTGTATACATCTTGATCCACTCCCATGCAAGGTCCTTATTCTTTGAACTGTCAGGTATAGACAAATCCCATGCACTTAAGAGTGTAGTACCTGTTTTCTCATATGGAATAGTGTCAAGCGCCCACTTTCCCGCAACCTTTGACTGTGTCTCATCATCAGCAGCCTGCACAAGTCCTAATGTAGGCCAAGTCTCACATATAGCAGCCTTTCCGTCTAAGAAAGCCTTTATAGACTCTTCGGTACCCCATGAAAGTATAGCAGGATCTGCATAGGCTTGTATCTCTTTTAAGTGCTTAAGAGCTTCTCTTGTCTCAGGAGAATCAATAGTTACATTCCAATCCTCATCAGCCCATGAACCTCCCATAGACCAAAGCACATAGTCGAACACTCCGCCAAGCTGACCTGTAGTTGCAGATACTGATATACCGTAAAGTCCTTCATTCGGCTTTGTATTGGCTTTGGCAAGTTCTCTGTACTCCGCCCAAGTATCCGGCAGACCGTTAGGAAGTAAGTCAGTTCTGTATGCAAAAAGCTGTGGTGTGCTTGCATTAGGTATACCTGTGGTTACACCCTGCCATGTACCTGAGTTCTCTAAAACCTTATCTATAAACTCATCCATCTTGTATCCGTCTTTTTCAATATAACTTGACAAATCAGTCATATATGGGGCAAACTCTCCATCCCACTGGCTGGCAACATCAATTACATCATAAGAACCTGTTCCGCTTGTAAGGTCAAGCAAAGCCTTCTCATGTAAAGTAGTATACGGAAAATCAACTACTTCAACCTTAGCACCTGTCTTTTCCTCAAACTCTGCAACCATAGACTTTGCTGCATCCGCATATACACTGGACATATACAAAACACTTAAAGTCTGACCTGCAAATGCCTTATCACCGCCTGCTGCATTATCTTTTGCCGCACTGTCTCCTGCCGCACTCTCACCTGAATTTGCGGCAGCTGTAGTACTTTCAGCTGAACTTCCTCCACCGGCACAGCCTGATAAAAGACTAAGTGCCATAGCTGAGCTTAAAAAGATGCTTAAAAATCTCTTCTTCATAATTACCTCCTGAATTAAATTACAATAATTAAATTGTAATATTAAATTACATAACTGCCCTTACAAGGCAGATTAATATTTACTTATATTTTTGATAATTCCCGGTTAAATCCGCAGTTAAAGCTTATATTAACAGTTTGGCATTTATACTCTTTTCTAAAAAAAAGAAAATTTTTTCCATA
>CAJPUK010000072.1 GCA_905373785.1 uncultured Johnsonella sp.
GCGGCAGTTATAGCCGAGTATGCCAGAAAAGAAGGTGATACAGGATCTCCTGAAGTTCAGATAGCTATACTTACAGCTAGAATCACAGAACTTACAGAGCATCTTAAGCTTAATAAGAAAGATCACCATTCAAGAAGAGGTTTACTTAAGATGGTTGGTAAGAGAAGAGGTTTATTAAAGTACTTAAGAGATACCAACCTTGAAAGCTATCGTAGCCTGATTGAAAAATTGGAAATTAGAAAGTAGATTGATTTTTATGAAGCTGTTGCAAAGAGCCGATCTTTATACAAAATATGCCTGTTGGTAGATTCATAAGCATTGCTGTATAATATTTGCTTTTTGTCAACAGCTTTATTTTTAATACAAAATGATTATAAGTGATTTTGCAAATCAGGATTTGTATGGCAAGGCTGATGCGCATAGATTTAAAATTAAAAAATAAAGACTATAGATTTCGAGACCACAGATAAAAAACTGTTTTTTTGTATACAATTGAAGATAAATCTTGAATTAAAAACGGAGTTTTATCTGTAGTTTCGTAAATAGTCTTAAAAACTTAAGGAGAGGTATATGAGTAAAACATATAAGACTTATACTATGGAACTTGCAGGCAGAGAACTTAGGGTGGATATAGGAAGAGTAGCCGCCCAAGCAAACGGCGCTGCTTTTATGCACTACGGAGATACTACAGTATTATCTACAATTACGGCTTCCGGGAGCCCAAGAGAGGGGATAGACTTTTTCCCGCTTTCAGTAGAATATGAAGAAAAAATGTACGCAGCCGGCAAGATGCCGGGAGGTTTTAATAAAAGAGAGGGAAAGGCAAGTGAGAATGCGGTACTTACTTCAAGGGTAATAGACCGTCCTATGCGTCCGCTTTTCCCAAGTGACTATAGAAATGATGTTACTATAAGCAATTTGGTTTTGTCAGTGGATCCAAGCTGTTCACCTGAACTTACAGCCATGCTCGGTTCTGCTATAGCAGCTGCCATATCCGACATACCTTTTGACGGTCCTTGTGCCAGCACTCAGATGGGACTTATAGACGGAGAACTTATAGTAAATCCGAATGATGCACAGATGAGCGTATCAGACCTAAAACTTACCGTTGCATCCACAAAGGAGAAGGTGGTTATGATAGAGGCAGGGGCTAACGAGGTACCTGATGAAACCATGATAGACGCTATATATCAGGCTGACGCAATCAATAAGAAGATAATAGCCTTTATAGAAGAAATGGTAGCGGATATAGGCAAGGAAAAACATTCCTATGACTCATTTGCCATAGCACCTGAACTTGTGGAGGCTATGAAGAAAGTGGTTAGCCCACAGGAAATGGAAGAGGCTGTATTTGCAGATGAAAAGCAGGTAAGGGAAGAAAATTTAAGGAAGCTTAAGACAAGGCTTGAGGAAGCCTTTGCGGAAAATGAAGAATATATTAACTCTCTTTCCGAAGCCTTTTATCAATATCAGAAAAAGACCGTAAGAAAGATGATATTGAAGGATAAAAAAAGACCTGACGGAAGGGCTCTTAATCAAATAAGAGAGCTTTCCGCCGAGATAGATATAATACCGAGAGTACACGGCTCAGCCATGTTTACCAGAGGACAGACTCAGATATGTAATGTAACTACTCTGGCACCGTTGGCAGAGGCGCAAAGACTTGACGGTCTTAATGCTGAAGAGACTGCCAAAAGGTATATGCACCATTATAATTTCCCGTCTTATTCTGTAGGAGAGACCAAGGTTTCAAGAGGTCCGGGAAGAAGAGAGATAGGGCATGGAGCATTGGCAGAAAGAGCCTTGATACCGGTACTTCCAAGTGAGGAGGATTTCCCTTATGCTATAAGAACGGTATCGGAGACCTTTGAGTCAAACGGATCGACCTCTATGGCATCGACCTGTGCTTCCTGTATGTCTCTTATGGCGGCAGGTGTGCCTATTAAGAGCATGGTAGCAGGTATATCCTGCGGTTTGGTGACCGGAGAAGATGATAATGACTATGTACTTCTTACCGATATACAAGGCTTGGAAGATTTCTTTGGAGATATGGACTTTAAAGTAACCGGAACAAAGTATGGAATTACCGCAATACAGATGGATATAAAAATCAAGGGACTTACCAGAGAGATAGTTGAGGGTGCTATAAAAACCTGTCATGAGGCAAGAAACTTTATTATGGATACCTGTATGAGTCCTTGTATAGCTGAACCCAGAAAAGAAGTTTTAGAGTATGCACCTAAGATAGAGCTTCTTACTATAGATCCGAGCAAGATAGGAGATGTAGTAGGTAAGCAAGGCAAGGTTATCAACAAGATTATTGAAGAAACCGGTGTTAAGATCGATATAGACGATGACGGCAAGGTAAGTGTATGCGGTACCGATAAGGAAAAAATAAGAAGAGCGGTTGAAATCATAAGAAATATAGTAACCGATATAGAGCCGGGCATGGTGTTTGAAGGCAAGGTGGTAAGAATTTTGGAATTCGGTGCTTTTGTGGAAATCACACCTAACAAAGACGGCATGATACATATTTCAAAACTTTCGGATAAGAGAGTTGCCAAGGTAGAAGATGTTGTCAATATAGGGGATATAGTCAGGGTAAAGGTCATAAAAGTAGATGCTATAAGAGGTAAGATAGACCTTAGCATGAAACCTTCCGATTTAGAACGATAACAGTTAAAAAAGGGGTTATAGTATACAAATAGGTATACTATGACTTCTTTTTATATTAAGTATGGAGGTAGTAATGATAATCAAGCGTTTTAACAAAATAAACGGGTTTTATCCCGAGCCTATATCGGGTCAGACAAGATTTGCTTTTTCAAAAAATGATTTTGAAGATTTTTATGATATAAAAGAGTATTTGAATTACAAAGACTACAGAGGTCAAAAGCTTTATTTTTATGATTATGATATGGCAAATGTTTACTCTCCATTTGAGAAAAACATAAATATAGTTTACGGTGCTCCTATTTATTTTGAGGGATTTTTTTATTTTTTACAGGGGGATTTTAATAAAAATAAAATTAGTTTATATAAATATTTACCTGAAAAGATTTTGGAAAATGTTGTAGAATTTGATATTAAAGATGTGAATCTTTATAACCTAAAGCTTATCGGAAACGGTGTTAATATTATAAGCGGTGATGATGAGTTCGTGTGTTATTATCCAAGTAAGTTTAGGTTTAAATTACCTTCCAATGAACAAGTTATACTTATTGATGAGGAGAAGGTTTATATTAGTGCATGGATAGAAGAGGACTTTGATGAAGAAAATAATTGTGCAGGTTATAATTATAAATATTATGAGAAACTTGTAATAAGAGATTTTTGGGGTAGGTTTATTTCAGAAGAGATAGGGAACTTAAATAAGGCAGAAGACGGAAATTGGTGGATTTCTTAAAGTTATTATAAATAAAAGAGGATTGTAGTATGGATAATTATATATTGGATATTGAGTGTAAAGGTATGAAAAATAAAGAGAAATTTCCTATAGGATATACAGGCAGGGGTGAAAATATATCTCCCGAATTTAATGTTAAAAATTTATCAGAAAATGCAAAATCATTGGTTATAACTTTGGAGGATCTGACTCATCCTATAAATAAATTTACACATTGGATAATATGGAATATCCCGGCAGCCAATAAGATACCCGGAGCAATAAAAAAAGGTGCAAAAGTTAAGGAGCTTGACAATGCAAGGCAGGGAATTGCTTACGGTTTTCAAAAATATGCAGGTCCAAAACCTCCTAAAGGAAAAATACATAGGTATATATTTACTTTTTATGCGATAGACTCTTTCATTGAGGCAAGTTCATTTTCGACTAAAAGTAAAATATTAAAACTTATAGATAAGCATATTATTCAAAAAGATAGCCCTTACTTTATGCTCCTTGTTTTGAGTAAGGTAAAAAAGCTGTTTTTAGGGTCTAAATAATTTTTTTAAATTAATACTTGACAACTTAATAAAAATAGCTTAATATAAACCTATCAAACAGATATGAATATATGTTTATAACTTAGGAGGATTTATGGCTAATATATATAAGGGCAGTACAGGTTTAGTAGGAAATACACCTTTAGTAGAACTTGTAAATATAGAAAAAGATAAGAATTTAAAGGCAAGATTGTTAGTAAAACTTGAGTACTTTAATCCGGCAGGCAGTGTAAAAGATCGTATAGCAAAGGCTATGATCGAGGCGGCTGAAAAAGAAGGAAAGTTAAAAGAAGGATCGGTGATTATAGAGCCAACCTCAGGTAATACAGGTATAGGCTTGGCTTCTGTAGCAGCTTCAAAGGGATATAGAGTGATACTTACCATGCCTGAGACTATGAGCGTTGAAAGAAGAAACATGCTTAAAATATATGGAGCTGAGGTAGAGCTTACAGAGGGAAGCAAGGGTATGAAGGGATCTATAGCAAGAGCACAGGAACTTGCAGAAAGCATAGAAAACAGCTTTATACCGAGTCAATTTGCAAATCCTGTCAATCCTAAAATACATGAAGAAACAACCGGACCGGAAATCTGGAATGACACTGACGGAGAAGTTGATATATTCATATCAGGTATAGGTACAGGAGGTACTATTTCAGGTGTAGGGCATTTTCTTAAGTCTAAAAAACCTGATGTAAAGGTTATTGCGGTAGAGCCGCAGGATTCAGCGGTACTTTCGGGAGCTAAGCCGGGACCTCATAAGATACAGGGAATAGGAGCAGGATTTATACCTGATACCTTGGATGTAAATGTGTATGACGAGATTGCCAAGGTGAGTAACGAGTCGGCTTTTGAATATGCAAAGTATATAGCAAAAAGAGAGGGACTTTTAGTGGGTATATCCTCAGGAGCAGCTTTAAGTGTGGCTGTAGAACTTGCTCTAAAAGAGGAGAATAAAGGAAAGACTATAGTAGCATTGCTTCCTGACAGCGGAGACAGATATTTTTCCACAGCACTTTTTTCTGAATAAAAATTAGAATTTGGACTTAATGATTTCATATAAGGGGCTGTCAGAAGGTATAAATTTCTATATAAAAATGACTTGATTAGAGGGCGTTTTAGTTTTGTATAGAGTTTATATCTTCTGACAGCCCCTTATAATGTTGTTGATTAGTTACAGTTCAGGTAGTTTAGATATACATGTATAATATACCAAATGAAAGCTTGCTTTCAGGTGTATATTATACATGTATATCTATCAGGCTACCGCCGGAATTCATCTTCGTCTAATTTATAGATAAAAATGAAATATTTTTAGTCTTTTTGACGAAGATGAATGACCTACCTGAACTGTAACGTTGATTATAACAATAAATAAAGAAATTTCTTATCAAGCTTGCAAGTGAACTTAAGCTATAGTATCATAAACGGGTGCGATAAATTGAATTTTTAAAATAACGAAATTTACCCAATGATTTATAACAGCACTTGATGAAAGGATGTATAATATATGTATGATAAGTATATAAGCCCCTTATCGGAAAGATATGCCGGCAGCAAGATGCAATATATTTTTTCTGCTGAGAAAAAATTTAAGACATGGAGAAGACTTTGGATAGCTCTTGCAAAGTCTGAAAAAAAGCTCGGACTTGGTATAAGTGATGAACAGATTGCAGAGCTTGAGGCTTTTAAGGATGACATAAACTATGAAGAAGCCAAAGAAAGAGAAAAGATAGTAAGACATGATGTAATGAGTCATGTATACGCTTACGGTTTGCAATGTCCTAAGGCTAAGAAAATTATACACCTGGGAGCTACAAGCTGCTATGTAGGAGATAATACTGATCTGATACTTATGAGAGAGGCTCTTGAGCTTATACGAGTAAAACTTGTAAATGTTATGGAAAAACTCAGTAAGTTCGCCTTGGAATACAAGGATCTTCCAACATTGGCATTTACTCATTTTCAGCCGGCTCAACCTACTACTGTAGGAAAAAGAGCGGTACTTTGGTTAAATGAACTCCTACTTGATTACGAAGATTTGAACTATATAATAGATAATATTAAACTTCTCGGATGTAAAGGTACTACCGGAACTCAGGCCTCATTCGTGGAGCTTTTTGCCGGTGATGAAGAGAAAATAAAGGCTCTTGATAAGATGATTGCCGCTGAAATGGGATTTGATAAGGTATATCCGGTATCAGGGCAGACTTATTCAAGAAAGATAGACAGCAAGGTACTTTCAGTGCTTGCAGGAATTGCACAATCCGCACATAAGTTCTCAAATGATATAAGACTTTTGCAACATTTGAAAGAAATAGAAGAGCCGTTTGAAAAAAATCAAATAGGATCTTCTGCCATGGCTTATAAGAGAAATCCTATGAGAAGCGAAAGAATTGCCTCTTTAGCCAATTATGTAATGAGTGATCTCATGAATCCTATGCTTGTAGCGTCTACACAATGGTTTGAAAGAACCTTGGATGATTCTGCAAATAAGAGGTTATCCATTCCGGAAGGTTTCCTTAGTATAGACGGAATACTTGATTTGTATCTTAATGTGGTAGATGGTTTGGTGGTATATCCTAAGGTTATAGAAAAGCGACTGCTCTCTGAGCTTCCTTTTATGGCTACCGAAAATATTTTAATGGAAGCTGTAAAGCATGGCGGTGACAGACAGGAACTTCATGAAAGAATAAGAGAATTGTCCATGGAGGCAGGAAAAAGAGTAAAGGTGGAGGGCAAGGATAATAACTTACTTGAGTTGATTGCCGCCGATCCCGTGTTTAATCTTAGTGAGGATAAATTAAAAGAGGCTATGAATCCTAAGCTCTATGTAGGAAGAAGCAGTGAGCAGGTAGTTGAGTTTATAGATGAGTATATAAGTCCCATACTTGAAAAATTCAGTTCCGATTTGGGAGAAAAGCCTGACATCAAGGTATAGTATGTAGAGTAAAATATTTGATATAATAAGAATATATTGATTATAGTTTGGGAATTCACATATCTTAATAATATTCCTTTTTAAAGTCAGGGTTTAGGCAGGTCATTCATCTTAGTCAAACTTAAAAATATTTCAAATTTATTTATAAGTCAGACGAAGATGAATGCGGCAGTAGTCTGTTAGATATATATGTATAAGGAGGTTTTTATGGTAACAGCCATAGTTGGAGCTAACTGGGGTGATGAAGGAAAGGGTAAAATCACCGATATGTTGGCTGAAAAAGCGGATATAATAGTAAGATTTCAGGGAGGAAGTAATGCAGGGCATACGATAATAAACAATTATGGAAAGTTTGCACTTCATTTGCTGCCTTCAGGAGTATTTTATGAGCATACTACAAGTATTATAGGAAATGGAGTGGCGCTGAATATACCTTATCTTATAAATGAGATAAAAACCTTGGTTGACAGTAATGTACCGAAACCTAAGATTTTGGTATCGGACAGGGCGCAACTTCTTATGCCTTACCATATACTCCAAGACAGCTATGAGGAGGAAAGACTTGCAGGCAAGGCGTATGGTTCAACAAAGTCCGGCATAGCACCGTTTTATTCCGATAAATATGCCAAAATAGGTATACAGGTAAGTGAGCTTTTTGATGATGAAATTCTTGCAGAAAAGGTTGAAAAGATTTGCCTTTTAAAGAATGTACTCTTTAAGCATCTATATAACAAAGAGGAGCTTAAAAAAGAAGAGTTGATGGAAACCTTACACAGCTATAGAGATATGATAGAGCCTTATGTATGTGATGTGAGCAAGTTCTTATATGAAGCATTAAAAGACGGTAAGAAGGTACTTTTAGAGGGACAGCTCGGCTCTCTTAAAGATCCCGATCATGGGATATATCCTATGGTTACATCTTCCTCTACACTGGCGGGATTTGGCAGCATAGGTGCCGGTATAGCACCTTATCAAATCAAAGAAGTCATAACCGTTGTAAAGGCATACTCAAGTGCCGTAGGCGGCGGAGAGTTTGTAAGCGAGATCCCTGATGAGAAAGAAGCGGAAGAATTAAGAAAAAGAGGCGGCGATAAGGGTGAATACGGAGCAACTACCGGAAGACCGAGAAGAATGGGCTGGTTCGATGCGGTAGCTTCAAGGTATGGCTGTAGGATACAGGGAACTACCAAGGCGGCACTTACGGTTTTGGATGTACTTGGATACTTGGACGAGCTTCCTATATGTGTAGCTTATGAGATAGACGGAAAAATCTACAAAGACTTCCCGACTACCAATCTTTTAAAAAGAGCAAAACCTATATACACCTACCTTCCGGGATGGAAGTGTGATATCAGGGGTATAAGGGAATATGATAAATTGCCTGAAAATTGCAAAAAGTATATAGAATTTATCGAAAAAGAACTGGAAGTTCCTATAGCTATGATTAGTAACGGTCCGGGGCGTGATGAGATAATATACAGATAGAAAATCAGTGCGTAGTACTTGCTATAATAAGCAAGCTGTAAATAAATACTGCAGCAAAGTTTTGATGCATTTAATGACAAATCGGATGTAAAAAGTAGTTACTTAGGAGTCGGATGTTATATTTGATAAACGCCGCACCTGATACTTACTGTCATGCCTAACAGGGTAGCTTTAACAATTAAAATATAGTATATAGATAAATATTATGAAATGGGGGTGTAAGCTTGGTTTTAAGTACAGGTAATATAAGTAAGTCTTTTGCGGGAGAGAAACTTATAGAAGGTGCAAGTATACTGATAAATGAAGGAGAAAAGGCAGCTTTAGTAGGCATAAACGGATCCGGAAAGACTACTTTTTTAAAAATCATAGCGGGTGAATTAAGCCCTGATGAAGGAATTGTAACCTTTGCTAAAAACTCAAGTTTTGCCTACCTTAAGCAAATTAATGATATAGATACCAACCTCTCTATAGAAGAAGAGCTTACTACAGTAATTAAGCCCATACTTGATATGGAAGAAAGATTTATAAAACTTCAGGAAGAAATAAGTAAGGCGGATGAGAAAGGTCTTGAAGAGTTGTATTTGGAGTATGACAGATTACAACATGAGCTTGAGCTTAATAACGCTTATATGGCTAAGAGCAAACTCATAGGTATATTAAAGGGGTTGGGATTTATTGAAGAAGAGTTTTCAAGAAAGGTCTCAACTCTTTCAGGAGGTCAAAAGACCAGAGTATATTTGGCAAAAATACTTCTTTCGGAGCCGGACATCATACTTTTGGATGAGCCTACAAACCATCTTGATTTATCAAGTATAGAGTGGCTTGAATCATACCTTAATAACTATAAAAAAGCTGTACTTATAGTATCGCATGACAGATATTTTTTGGATAAAATAGTTACAAAGGTAATAGATATAGACAATAAAAAAGTTGAGACTTACAACGGCAATTACACAGAGTTTACAAAAAAGAAAAAAGAACTAAAGGAAACTGCCATGAGGGCTTACCTTAATCGGGAGGCTGAAATAAAAAGGCAGGAAGAGGTTATAGAAAAGCTTAAGAGTTTTAACAGGGAAAAGTCTGTAAAAAGAGCCGAGAGCAGGCAAAAAGCCTTGGATAAGATAGAAAGAATAGACAAGCCCATAGAAGAAAAGTCTGATATGAACCTTTTCTTTAGTCAAAGCATAGAAAGCGGTCAGGATGTTTTACATATAGAAGGTTTGTCCAAGTCCTTCGGACATAGGAAACTTTTTGAAAATGTAAATATTGATATAAAAAGAGGAGAACATGTAGCCATACTTGGAGATAACGGCACAGGTAAAACTACTTTGTTAAAGATACTTAATAATATTATCGAGCCTGACAGCGGATATATACATTTCGGTACAAATGTATGTATGGCATATTATGATCAGGAACATCAGGTACTTAATCAGGATAAGACTATATTTGATGAGATACATGACGAGTATCCCGATATGAATAACACCGAAGTAAGAAATGTACTTGCAAGCTTTTTATTTACCCAAGATGAGGTATTTAAGCCGATTTCAAGTCTTAGCGGAGGTGAGAGAGGAAGGGTATCTCTTGCAAAGATTATGTTAAGTACTGCCAACCTTATAGTACTTGATGAGCCGACAAACCATCTTGACATGGTCAGTAAGGAAGTACTTGAAAATGCGATAAGGGAATTTAAGGGTACGGTTATCTATGTATCCCATGACAGGTATTTTATTAATCAAACAGCTACAAGAATACTTAATTTAAAAGATAATAAATTCTATAACTACATAGGAAATTACGACTATTATCTTGAAAAAAAAGCAGATGTAGAGTCGAGTTTTATATATGCTGCACAGGCGGATAATAAGCCCGAGGCGGATGTAAATGCGGAATCCGAGACCAAACTTAATTGGAAGAGCGCCAAGGAAGACAGAGCCAAGCTTAAAAAAAGGCAAAATGCCATAAAACGCTGTGAGGATAAAATAAGCGTCCTGGAAAAAGAATTATCCGATATAGAAGAAGAATTCCTGAAAGAGGAAAATCAATCAGATGCCGTAAAGTTACATGCATTACAGATTAAAAAAGAGGAGATCGAGCCGGAGCTTGAAGAGCTTTATAACTTGTGGGAAGAACTTTCAAGCGAGTCTTAAACAAAAGGAAAAAGTATGAAGAAAATAAAGCAAATATTGGCAATCATAGTTATAATTATTCTGGCAGCCTCCTATATAATGACAGCTATACTTGCATTTACGGGAGCGGATAAGAGTGTTTTGATGCTTATGTTTTACATTGATATAGCCTTACCTACATTTATATATGTATTTATG
>CAJPUK010000073.1 GCA_905373785.1 uncultured Johnsonella sp.
ATATATTAGAGCATAGAGCAAAAATCACCGAAGGCAGCAATATAGAAGCCTATATTCTGTATTCGGATAAAGAAAAAATAGAGGCGGTATTTGCTTTGGCAGTAATAGACAGGATGCCGGACACCCTGCAAATAGCCTTTTTAGACTTTAGAGATAAAGAAGAGGTGTTTGGAGAAGTTTATAAATTCGCCAAACTTAAAGCAAGAGAAAAAAACTTACAAAAGCTTTTGCTTGGGCTTAATCTGCATGTAAACTACGGACTTGGGCTGTTGGCAGACTCATTTAAGTCCATGCCGAGTTTTGGAAGTGCTTATAATAAAGAATATTATATAAGGCATATTGAAAAATATATTAAGCCTACGGAGCTGCTTTACAGTTACCGGATAAAAATTTCGGATATGGATATGAATTTACCCGATAGGTTAAGGGATTATATAGCAAAGAATTTCAGTATAAGGGGGGCGGATTTTAAAAATATAAAAAAAACCGCTGCCTTATATACCGAAATTAATAACAAGGCTTTTGTAAATCACAAGTACTATTATACTGCGAGAAAAGAGGAGGATATAGAGTTACTGTCCTCGTTTAAGTATGTTATCAAAGAAGAAAATCTTTTGTTTGTGTATTATCATAAAAAGCCCGTAGGATTTATGCTCTGGTATCCTGACTTTAACCAACTTATAGGAAGCGGTAAAAGGCTTGGGGTATTGCCTATACTTAGTTATAAGCTTGGCTTAAAAAAGATAGATACTGTAAAAATTACAGAATTTGGAGTACTGCCTGAATATAAAAACAGCGGTGCGGTAATCGCCTTACTTGACTATCTTTATAAACTGAGAGGAAGCGAGTATACATATTTGGAGTCCGGCTGGATAATGGAAAGTAATATAGAATCCACCGCAATTACAAAGCGTTTTATGAAAAATAAGTATAAAAGCTATAAAGTATACGAGGAAGTACTATGAAGTCCGGCTTTAAGGTTTATGACAGTGCAAAAAAACTTCCTGATACATGGGATGAAATAGCTGCAAAAAAGGTATTTATAAAAAAGGATTTTTTGACTTTTTTAGAAGAGGTAAATTATTGTAATCAAAGCTATCATATCAATGAAGAGGAAAGAATCATTATGGTAAATTACAAGCTTAAACTTGACTTACTTACCTTTAGCAGCAGCTTAAAGCTTAATTTTAATATAAGGGTAGTGGGGATACCGCTATCAATAGCCTGTGAAGGCTTTGTCTGTGCTGAGGGAAAACTTGAGGTTTTAGCTAAGTATTTAAAAACTTTCCCTTTGCTTTTGATACTTAATACCGACGGCAGGCTTCCGATAGCAAGGGCGAATACCTTAGGAAGCTATGTGATGGAAATAGATAAAGATTTTGACGGGATTTTTATGAGTTTAAAAAGCCGTTACAGAAGAAGATTAAGACAGGCACTTGCAAAGTCGGAGTATTTGCAGATAAGTAAGCTGGCAAATGAAAATTTTCAAGAGCAACATTACGCCTTATATGAACAGGTATATGAACGCTCCGAGGGAAGACTTGAAAAACTGAAGCCGGAATATTTTTGTAAAATGGATGCACAGATGTATGAAATCAAAGGAAGTGAGGAAGAGTTACTTGCTTTTTTTCAAATAAAGCAAATAGATAAGGAAATGGTATTTTTATTTTGCGGAGTCGATAAGGAAAGTAATAAAAAGTATGATACTTATTTAAATATGCTGATATACATGGTAAGGCTTGCTTATGAAAAGCAGTGTATCAGACTTCATTTGGGACAGACTACCGGATACAGTAAGTCCAGACTTGGAGCAAAGAAAGAAATAAAATATATGCATTTGGCAAGTAATATTATACCGGATGCAGTGTGTAAAAAGCTTTTGGATATGCTTGGAAATAAGGAGGATCAATGAGAGTATTGCTTGTAAGACCTTGGGTCAATAAAAAGATAACTACGGTGAAGAACTTTCTCTTCGGTGAGCCGCTTGGAGTTGAGTGTGTAGCCACAATATTAAAAGAACAGGGACATAAGGTGCTGCTTGCCGATTTTATGGCAGAGCCTAACGGAAGGTTGGGAGCTTATATAAATAAGTTCAGACCTAAGGTTATAGGGATAACTTCCCAATGTACAGATGTGGAAAATGTTGTGAAAATTGCAAAAATTGCAAAAAAATACGATAAGGACATCAAGGTCATAGTTGGGGGCGTACAGGCTATGGTATATCCCAATTCTTTTTTCAGCAAGTATGTAGATCATGTATTCAAGTCCACTACAAGGGCTAATTACAAAGAGTTGATGGAACTGATAGCCTCAGGAAAAAAGCAGGAAAAGGCAATAGTCGGAATTTTTTCCAAAGAACTTAATTTCGAGAATGCTGTAGAGGGCTGTTACAATGAATATGTAAGACCGGATACAAAATGCAGTAAGCGTTACAGGCATTTATACAAATATGTCGGTTTTCAGCCCTGTGCAGTGGTTCAGACATCTTTCGGTTGCAGAAACAGATGTAACTTTTGCGTGCGTTGGAAGCTTGAAGGTCCTACTTTAAGAGAGGTTGATATAGAGCAGATAGTACAGCAGCTTGAGGAACTTAAAGAGCCTTATGTAATGATTTGCGACAATGATTTTTTGATAAACAAAAAAAGGCTCGAAAAATTCTGTGAGCTTTTGGAAGAAAGAAAGGTTAAAAAGAAGTACATATGCTACGGCTCGGTAAACTCCATACTTGAAAAAAAAGATTTATTTAAAAGGCTTTTCAAAAACGGATTGATTGCGGTAATAGTAGGTTATGAAAGCTTTGATGATAGGCAGCTTAAAGAATATAATAAAGCGGCTACCACAGATGAGAACTTAAAAGCCACAAGAATACTGCAAAGAAATAAAATAGCCTGCTGGGGTTCTTTTATCCTGCATCCGGACTGGGATAAGAATGATTTTAAGAAACTTCTTAAGTATAAGAATCTTTTAAGACCCGAACTTATGACATTTTCACCGCTTAATCCCCATCCGCTCACCCCTCTTTTTGAGGAGTACAGAGACAGACTTTTATATTATGAAACCGACTATGAAAAATGGAATTTCGGAGATGTGCTTATTATGCCCTCCAAGATGAGCCTAAATGAATATTATCTTGAGGTGCTTAAGTTTACATTTGCGGTAAATATGAGTTGGTACTCTTTTCTTTATACGCTTAGAGCATTTCCTATTAAGAACACACTTAGGATGACCTTCGGATTTAATACCTTACTAAGTGTGTATATAAAGAACTTTTTTAGAACTTATATGAGCAGTAAAAGGAGAATTGCATGAAAGTTTTGTTGGTAAGACCGGGAGCACCCAATACTTTAAGCTTTACCAATATTTTGGATTCCGAGCCCTTAGAGCTGGAGTACCTACATACGGGACTTAAGGCAGCCGGCTATGAGGATATGATATACGATTACATTTGCCAAAATAAGCCCTTTAGAGCGGTATTAAAAGACTATGATCCTAATGTGGTGGCAATAACGGGTTATATAACACAGGAAAATATGATGAAGAAATTTTGTATGCAGGCAAAAAAGTATAATCCGGATATAACTACCATAGTCGGAGGAGTTCATGCACAGATCAATACTAAGGTTTTTTATACTGAATTTATAGATTATATAGCAAAAAGCGAGTCAGTTGATGCCTTTGTCGAAATTGTTACCTATACAGGTCTTAAAAAGAATATTATTAATGCAAATGATATCGTAAATAAGAATTTAATTAAGGAACTTACAAGTATAAACGGTATGTGTTATAAACTTGAGGACGGCACATGGCAGTCTAATCCCATGATACCTATAGATATCAACAGTCTCCCTATACCCGACAGGACTTTCTTTTATGAGAACAGAAAGCATTTCAGATATCTTGATTTGACACAAGCTGCCAATATAAAGACATCTTTCAGTTGTCCCTATAATTGTAAGTTTTGCTATTGTACCTTACTTAATCACGGAAAATACAGGGAAAGAGACTTAAAGCTCGTTATAGAAGAGCTTAAGAATATAGATGCTGAGAATATCACCATATCGGATGATGATTTTTTGGTAAATGAGAAAAGATTAAGGGAGTTTGTCAGGCTCGTAAGGGAGAATAATATAAAAAAGAACTATGTGTGTTATGCGAGGGCTGACTTTGTAGCAAGTCACCCCGATATTGTAAAGGAACTTGCAGACATAGGATTTAAGTACTTTTTGGTAGGGCTTGAGGCTATAAGTGATGAGGAACTTAATGATTACAATAAGGGAACGAGTAAAGAACATAATGTAAAGGCGATAGAGGTAATTAACTCCACATCCGCACAGTGCATAGGTCTTATGATAGTAGGGCTTTCAGCCACTAAAAAAGATTTTGATGACCTGTATGATTGGATAGTAAAGCACAAGCTTATTCATGTAACTATTTCCATCTTTACCCCCATACCCGGAACGCCTTTGTACGAAGAATATAAGGATAAGCTGATTACCAAAAAAATAGAACATTGGGATTTTTTGCATTTGGTAGTGGAGCCGGAGAATATAAGCAGACATAAGTTTTACCTATATTATAGGAGGCTTATCTTAAAGCTTTATAAGAGGGCAAGAAAGGCAGGAATGTATGAGTATCTTGACTTGGGGCATTATAAGAGGATGCTGTCTAAATTTTTGCTTAGGAAGGCATATTTGGACAGGTAGAAAGAGAGTGAGAATCTAAGAGGGAAAATAATACTTATACTTATGTTTAGGTGCGTATTAGCATCAGATGTTTGGATTTTATAGAGCAGTTTGTAAAACATGATGATAGAAAAGACGAAATATTAAAGGAACCGGAGGAAGCTATTAAAAAATTAAAAGAGTAGGATTGTTGTGGTCAAACATAGTGATATATATGTTAATGAGAAAGTTGTTCCATATAAGATGATTATAGAATGGAGATACAAGGTTATAAATAAGAAACTATATAAAAGACAATACAACAGAACTACAAATAAATGGATAGGTGAATGGGTTTTGGTGGAATAATATAAAAGTAGGGATTATATGCGATTATTAATTTACGGTGCCGGAGTAATAGGCTCATTGTACGCCGTGCTCTTAAAAAAAGCGGGTTTTGATGTAAGTATCTATGCCAGAGGTAGACGCTTGGCTATGCTTAAGTCAAGGGGCTTGCTTTATTATGAAAATAACAAGTTAAGGAAATCTAAGGTAAAGGTACTAAAGGAGCTTAAGCGAGATGACAAGTATGATTTTATCTTTTTAACAGTTCGTGAAAATCAATTATATGCCGCCTTGGAGGAATTAAAATATAACAACAGCGATATTGTTACCATGGTCAATTCCATTGATGATTATAGAAATTGGGAGGATATTTGCGGTAAAGGAAGGATTATTCCGGCATTTCCCGGAGCAGGAGGAAGTATTAGGAATGATATTTTAGATGCAGCATTAACTCCGAGTTTTGTTCAGCCTACTACTTTTGGAAAGATAAGCAGGGAAAAAACTGTAAGAATAAATAAATTGGCAGGGATTTTTAAAAAAGCAAAAATTCCGTACAAAATAGTAGACGATATGCATCTGTGGCAAATATGTCACTTGGCTATGGTCGTGCCTATTGCAGATGCTTATTATGAGGCAAAGTATCCCAAAAGGGCAGGTTATGAACATAAGCTTATGCTTAAAACTGCAAAACGATTAAAACGAAATTTTAATTTTATAAAGCTTTGGCATGGGAGAGTATTGCCAAGAAAGTTTAATATATTTTTATATGCACCGACTTGGCTTCTCGCAACAGTGATAGCATTTATATTCAGAAGTTCTTTTGCTTATAAGTTTATGTACCAACACTCTATGAAGGCAAAAGATGAAATGAACAATTTACATAAGCAGTTATATGCATATATGAAAAGTAAGTTGTAAGCAGATAGATGCAGTTAAAAGAAATTTCTATGTAGCGAAACGGTATAAATAAAGATGAAATAAAAATTTATACAGGCAGTTATACGCATATATAAAAATAAGTTATAATTATATAAATGTAATTGAAAGAAACTTCCACTCACTAAAGTGATATAATGGGTCTTAATAAATAGTGATGAAGAGGGAGATTAAGATGTTATTATTAGGTGTGAGAAAAGAAAACGGATGGCTTTTATCAACTTTCAAATTAACTTATGGCGTAGGCTGGAGGGAAATATGTAATGCAGTCAGTGCTACATATGATTATTATGATAAGGTAGAGGTTTTAGTTGATGATAAGAGGGTAAATATTTCCTCAAAAGACGAGATATTACAGCTCGAAGAAGCAGGAAGTATTATAATCAGAGGTTTATCTAAAATCGTAGAAGTTCCGCTTATGCTTACATTTTTTAATCAACTTCAAAAAGTAAATGTAGCGGTTGCCTGTGCTACAGATGAGTTTTTAGAGGCAGATTACCAAAAATTCAATATGTCGATAGGGCAGTATATGGATAGCGTGGAACTTGCGATGTATCATTAAGTTTTTCATAGCAAGATGGATATATGCATAATATTGTGAATGAAAAGAAGAGCTGCAATTAGTCAGACGCTGTCTGACCAATTACAAAATTTGCCTGTTATAGAAAGTGGAAGAAAATTTTTTCTTAGTTGGTCGCATTACTTGTAGCTTATAAGAATTGAAAACCAAGAAGAAAGACATTTTTATAAAATTGAAATAATGCTACCGCAATCCCACCGGCTTTAGACGGTGGGTTAAGGTAGTATAAGAAAAAACAATAGGGCAGGGACTGCCCGAATTAACGCCTGTGGAGATAGTAGGTTGCGAGGTCAGCGAAGCAGGAAGCCCATAGGCTTTAGACTATGGGTAGTTCACTAGTTCAGATCCTGCAAGGCAAGATTGATCTGAAACCCCAACCCGCCAAGCCCTACAAAGCTTAGTACAGAAGAACTTCGTATGGCACATTCCAGACGGTAGAGAGTGTAGCTGAGCATTTCCTTAAAAGCCTCAGGAAAATATCCGTAAATCATACATTGCAAGCGACTTGCACCGGCTACACGCATATTTTCTATAACTTTTTTATTCACCTCACACAGTAAATCGGCATAAACTTTTCTGAGCGCACCTGCATAGGGAATGGTTAGTTAAATTCTGTACCCAAACGGTTTATATTGCTAACTCCCCACCTCATATGACATAACCTTCATATACCTTCTTAACGAAAACTCTCCGTCATGCGGCATACCGCAGTAATTTATAGACATATTTTTTCCGCTGCATATACGCACCGCTCCGCTTTTGGAAAATATATCTTCAAACTCATGCCTTTTACCTTGAGGGCAGACAAGTGCCACTGTTTGCAGATAGTTTTTATAAGGCAGCAGTGCTTTAAGCAGTTGTTCTTTTGGAAGAGCTTTTATCCATGGGTTTCTAAACATATGAGAAGTTTTTAAGTCCTGATTTTTGTAAACTATTACATTAACATTTTCCCCTTGAAGTACTGACTTGTCATCATTTTGTAAAGATTCGAGCCTTTCGGTATAAAGCTCAAGGCGTTTTGCGGCAGCTATATGAATATCAAACTCATAGGGCATATTTTTTGCCGTTTCCTCAAGTATTGTTAAAAATCTTTTGGCAAATGTTATAAGCTCATCAAAATCAGAAGTATCAAGTAGAATACCCTGACAGGAATTGCAAAAAAGCTGGTTAGTATCACAGATATTGTAGGCTATGGAGTAAAGTTCCTTATCGGGTATATCCTCTATCTTTGCATTGTATGATACATAGGCAAAGCTTATTTTATGTCCCCATTCTATAATGCGTGTGTTAATGCCGGCAAAGGTTCGGGCTGCTCTTATAGCCTCGTCTGAACCCCATACAACAAGGGCATCCGAAAAATATGATATTTTTTTAAGAGTTTTTATATCATCTGATGCAATGTCAAATACAAATATAAAACTTTTAAGTAAAGGCTCAATGTC
Organism: uncultured Johnsonella sp.; assembly: GCA_905373785.1. Lineage (GTDB taxonomy): Bacteria > Bacillota > Clostridia > Lachnospirales > Lachnospiraceae > Johnsonella. The sequence goes on from CAJPUK010000073.1 coordinate 7,965, forward strand.
TATAAGTTTTTTAAGCAGCATAACGGAAAGACCGTCATCCGAGGAGGCGAGCTTTACAATATTTATATTGCCGGTAAGTAAACCTTCTATTATGCTAAAAGCTGCAAGAAGTTCAACATTGCCGGCTGATATATGAAATAAAGTACCAAGCGGAACAAATTTATGCCTTACCTTAACATTATACCCGTAGGGCTTATATTCTTCTTCATATTCATAAGTCTCACTTGTTCCAAGCTCTGTTTTAAGTCTGTTTTCAAGATACTCTTTGGATAGCATTAGCTTTAAGAGCTTAAACTCCTGCTCTGCCCTATACTGCGGCACTCCCATATCTATTAAAAGTTTTATATCATCTTCTGAAAGTTTAGAGGAGAGCTTATCACAGGCGGCTATTACCGTAGCTGCCTTAAGAGCTTTTTCTTCCTTGGCTTTTAATATGTATTTGTCAAGATTTTTTATAACTTTTTTTGCACTGACATTATCTACTATATTTCCCAAAATCAAATTCATACTTTTTCTCCAAAATCAATTGCGTGTGCTGCACAGGTTTTAATTTGTGAAACTCCTGCCCTTCCTTTAAGTTCAAAATAATCCGTAGCTATACCGCAACCGCAGCTTTTAGCCGGATGTAACACTGCCAAATCATCTGTAAGTACGCTGCTAAGCGGCATACTTCTCACATAGGGTGTTAAAAGGTTAAGTATGCCCACCTTGCCGTAAGGCAGAGGTTTTAGTGTATTTATATCTCTGATTATGACACGACTGTAAATAGGTATATGAAAATGTTCGTTTTTACATTTAATATATGGAACAGGATGTTCGGCAACACTGAAAAACTCATATACATTTTCCCTGTCTATACCAAGTCTATCCTTAATTAAATAGTTAAGCCTATCCTTAGACACTTCCATGTCCCCAAATTGCTTCCAGCCGCCTCCAAGCATTACTTTTGAGCCTTTTGGAAGCTTAAGTTTTATTTTGTATTGGACAAGTTTTTCAAGTAAAAAGTACATATAGGAGGGAAAACCCATAAATCTTATAGGAAACAGGGATTTAGAACAGCTTTTTAAAGCCTTTATAATACCGTCAATGTTTATAATGTATGAGTTATCTTTGTATTTAAGTGCATAGGTATGGCTTAGGACAGGTGAAAAAAAGCTTGCTCCATAGGCGGTTTTTGTTGCTGCAACACTGTTTTTGGCACTTGGTTCAAAGCCAAGTATTATACAGTGCGAAGGTTTTAGAGAAATTAATTTGTGGTAAGAGAAAAATCTGCAAACCATTTGCATACCGTAATAAAAGCTTTTATCATCAAAGCCGAGTTTGCTTTTTATACCGCCGGTTCCCGAGGAGGTAGCCTTTATTCTGAGTTTTTTATAGGGCAGTGAAAAAAGCCTATTCCTTTTAAAATACAATGTAGGCAAGGGAGGTATAAGAGCAAGCGAAGCTTCATTATGAAGCAAAGACTCATTAAAGCCTTGCATATCAAGGATTTTTTTATACTTAGGGCAATGTAGTCTGTGAAAGGCTATGTTTTCTTTCATAGCTCTGATAAAAAGCTTTGAAGTTTTATTCTTTGCATATATATCTTTATTCCAAAAGAAAGTAAGTGAATTCATAAATTTTCCCTTTATTGATATTGAAATTTATTGTATAATATAATAGAGATTAATTAAAAGACAATATTCACATTGACAGTTTAAAACAATACTAAAAATCCTTGGCTAATATTTCAAGTAAATATATACAAAAACTTATACTTTATTATAGCATATAGCTTTAAGGATTTGTAATAAATAAAGTGAGAAGATTATGAAAAAAATATTATTGATCGGTACCGGAGGAACTATTGCCTCAAAACAAACGGGAGGGGGACTTACTCCCGGTATGGAAGCTCAGGAAATACTCGAATATGTACCGGAGATGGCAAAGATATGCGAAATGGATGTTTTGCAGCTTTGTAACATAGACTCTACCAACATGGAGCCTGAGGTTTGGACAAAGCTGGTACTTGCCATCAAGGAAAATTACGATAAGTACGAGGGATTTGTGGTACTGCATGGAACAGATACCATGGCATATACTTCGGCAGCCCTAAGTTATATGGTACAAAACTCAAGAAAACCGATCGTCATTACCGGTGCGCAGCAGCCCATTGATACTGACGGAACGGATGCAAAGGTGAATTTAAGGGACAGCATAATCTATGCCTGTGATGATTATTCTGAGAATGTGGTTTTGGTATTTGACGGCAATGTAATAGCAGGAACCAGAGCTAAGAAGATGAGGGCAAGATCTTTTAATGCTTTTCACAGTGTGAATTTTCCGGTGCTTGCAAGGATTCAAGACTCAAGGATCATCCGCTACATCCCTTACCTTCCTATAAGAGAGCCGGTGCGTTTTCAGGAGAATTTAAGTAATTCGGTTTGTGTGCTTAAGCTGATTCCGGGGGCAAGGGCGCAGCTTCTATCCTATCTTTTTGAAAACTACGACTGTATTGTTATAGAA
>CAJPUK010000074.1 GCA_905373785.1 uncultured Johnsonella sp.
TTGTTTTTTAATATATTCTTTATAGTCTTTTCTGGCTATTGCAATATCAAGTTCTTTTTGAGAAGGAAAAGCTTTTTCTTCTTCCAAGCCTGTTGTTTTGCCATCGGCATCAATCTTATAGATAGAAGCTTTTTTATGCGTTGAAGGACTGTGATCTTTAAGTACATTGTTGGAATTTATTGTCCTTTGCTTGGCACGTATTCTTTTTAACCTTGCAAGATCCGATAAGTACCTTCGCCTTTCCTCTTTATCATCTGAGTGCATATCATCATTTCTCATAAAATAAAACTTTCTTTAATACTATCTACTGTCCTGACTCTTCTTTAATACCTATATAAGACTTTAACAGTTTGACACAGCCGTCAAGTCCTAACTTACTGCTGTTAATACACAGATCATAGCTCTTGGAATCACTCCAGTGTTTGTTGGAATAATAGTTATAATAACTTGAACGTTTTTTATCTATTTTTATCATCAAGTCTTTTGCCTTATCTTCCGATATACTTTGAGTTTCTGCAATACGTGCTATTCTGTCTTCTTCATCCGCATTAATAAAAACCGTAAGTAAATTCTTGTGTTCTGCCAAAGCATAATCGGCACATCTTCCTATAATCACACAGGATTCATTTTCCGCTATTTGCTTGATTGCATCAAATTGAGCAAGGAATATCTTGTGGTTAATAGGCATATCAAGATAAGAAGAAGAAGTATAGCCGAGGGAATATGTGTCCATTACTAAAGAATAAAGAAAACTGTTGGTAGGTCTTTCATCATGTGACTCAAAAAGCTCCTGGCATATTCCGCTACTCTTTGCTGCAGCTGCCAAAAGTTCTTTATCATAGCACTTTATACCAAGTTCCTGTGCCAAAAGTTCGCCTATTTTCTTGCCGCCACTTCCCGCCTGTCTTCCTATAGTAATAACTAAATTGTCTTTCATATCCATACTCCTCTCTATAAAAATTAATATTATAATTTATTCAAAAGCTTCTCAAAGTATTCGGGAAGTTCAGAGTCAAATTCCATATACCGAAGGCTGCTTGGATGCACAAACCCCAATGTTTTGGCATGTAAACACTGTCCGTTTAACTCAAAAGGGGATTTTGAATACCCATATATCCCATCTCCCAAAAGCGGATGCAATATGTAAGCCATATGCACTCTTATTTGGTGTGTCCTGCCTGTTTTTAATTCACACTCTATATAGGTGTAATTTTTAAATCTTTGTAAAACTCTATACTTAGTATAAGCATATTTTCCGCTTTCGTCTACAACCGAGAATTTTTTCCTGTCAAAACTATGTCTTCCTATATAATTTTCTATCACTCCGCTATCTTCTTTTATAACCCCATGAACTATAGCATGGTACTTTCGGCTTATAGTATGCTCTCTCAGCTGATCGGCTATAAAATTGTGAGACTTGTCATTCTTACACACTATTAAAAGCCCTGTAGTATCCTTATCTATTCTGTGAACTATCCCCGGTCTTAGCACACCGTTAATTGAAGACAAGTTATCTTTACAATGATACATTAAGGCATTAACCAGGGTACCGCTTATATGCCCGTTAGAAGGGTGCACCACCATACCCTTGGGCTTATTGACTATTATCAAGTCATCATCTTCGTAACGAATATCCAAAGGTATATCTTCCGCCTTTATATCAAGCTCACTCGGACTCGGAATTTGTATTTCTATCAATTCCCCAAGACTTACTTTATAACTGCTCTTTACTTCTTTTCCATTGACTTTAATGGCACCTTCTTTTATAAGTTTTTGTATATGTGAACGACTAAGCCCTATACCTGCAAGGTTAATATGGTTATCTATTCTAATATCTTCGTTATTGGTTACTTCTAATCTTATATCCTGCATCTTTACTTTTTGTTTTTTATAAATCTAAAATCCTCTTCTTTATATATAAATAATAAACATACAATCAAAACTGTGGTGGCAATACTTATGTATATATCAGCCATATTAAAAATAGGAAAATTAATCAGGCTTATATATATAAAATCCACAACATAGGCATACATAACTCTGTCTATAAAATTCCCCAAGGCTCCTGCAAATATAAAACACAATATATAAAATAAAGGCATATATTTTTTTTCAAAAGGCAGCCTATATACAATATAGTATATCACAAGCAGTACCAAGAGCGTTACTATATAAAAAAACCATTGTTTGCCCTGTAAAATACTGAAGGCGGCACCTCTGTTCTCAGAATATAAAAACTCTAAAACACCTTTTATAAGTACATAAGAAGGTCTTCCCTTCAAGTTTGCAACTGCAAGCATCTTAGTATATCTGTCAATAAATACCGCTATAGCGGATATGACAAAAAATAATATGAATTTAATTTTTATCTTATTATCAGTGCTATTCATAAATTATACTCTTAAGCCCTTCTCTCATCTCTTCCATACTTACACTGTCATCTATAAAAGCCTCTCCTATAGAGTTTATAAGAATAAACTTTATCTTACCTAAACTCATCTTTTTATCATTAAGTGTGGCTTTTAAAACCGATTCTATATCTATATTATACCTTAATTTATTATCTAAATCAAAAGTTCTGAATAAATTTTCTATACGTTTTTTCTCATCCGAACTTATCAAGTGTCTTTTCATACTTATATCAGCTGCGGCACAGGAGCCTAAAGCTACGCACTGTCCATGACTTAACTTAAAATTAAGTTCCTTTTCTATAGCGTGCCCAAGTGTATGTCCGAAATTAAGTAAGGCTCGCACTCCTTTTTCTTTCGGATCCTCTTCTACTACCGCTTTTTTTATAGAGTCGCTTCTAAAAAGCATATCCATACAAGTTAAGCTGTCCTTAGCTTTTATTTTCCCGGCTTTATGTTCCAATAAATCAAAGAAAAACCTGTCTTTTATTATAGCGGATTTTACTACCTCCGCCATACCTGATGCAAACTCCTCGCTGCTTAGAGTTCTAAGAGTGCCTATATTTGAATATACCAAAGACGGCATGTGAAAAGCCCCTACAAGATTTTTATAGGACATGAAATCCACTCCTGTTTTTCCGCCTATGCTTGAATCGGCTTGTGCAAGTAAGCTTGTAGGTATTTGTATGAACCTTAGCCCTCTAAGATAGCTTGCTGCCACATATCCGCACAAATCTCCTACCACACCTCCGCCAAGCGCCACTAAGATATCATTTCTGTCAAACTTATGTTTTATCAAAAATTTGTACATAGTATTTACCGTATCCAAGTTTTTAGAAACTTCTCCGGCAATAAAGCTTATATTGAACACTTTATCGGAACACTCCGACAGAATAGATTGAACCGTGTGCTGATATAAAGCAGATACATTGCTGTCACTTATTATACAATACTTAACTTTATACAAATCAAGTGATTTAATTGCAGCCTTAAGTGCAGCAAAATCTTCTTTAATATATATATTATATGCAAACTTATTTTCATAATTAACAGGTAAAATCATTTTAACCACCCTTAGGATTTAGATATATTGTCTTACTTTCACTACCAATCTGCCTTTTTTGCTGATTTTTTCAATATCGGAATATATAAATCTGCCAAGCCCTCTCACGGAAACTATATCATCAGGATTTAATGCACGACTATGAGCATTTATAAGTTTGGAGTTTATAAATACCTTGTCCGCATCAATTAAAAGATTAGCCTTAGCCCTTGATATATTATACACCGAAGAGAGTACCGAGTCCAACCTATTAGAGGCTATATTTATAATTTTTTCTTCAATATTACTGCTAAAATCTATTGCTTTAAAATCCGTCTTACTTACACTGACCTTATTATGCTTTACATCGGTCAAATTATCTAAGATTATATTGCTTGCATTTTTAAGCACATATACATAGGCCTCATGTCCCATTACACAGATATCTCCTATAGTGTGTCTTTCGATACCTATATTCATAATAGCTCCCAAATAATCCCTATGGCTTAGGCTTTGTGAAAATTTAGGATTCTTATTACTTATATACAGCAAATCCATAAAATCGGCTTCGTTTATATCTTCAAAATTGCACGAAAAAAAGCAAACTAACTTTCTTTCCGCATAATCATAACCTCCAAGTATCTTATAAGAAACCCGGAGTGAAGTGCTTATAGATTGAAAGATGGTTTGCTCGTATAGATTCAAAAATACAGTATGAGTGGTAATATTTTTATAATAAGCTCTGTTAGCTAAGTCGCTAATTCTATTAATCAAAAACTGTCTGTCTTTTACATCCATAAATTATGACATTCTCACATTCAAATTAGATGTATCGGAAAATGTTTCTGAATTTAATATATTCTGAAAATCACCTGATAAATCAACTGCCGAAGGTGTAACTACAAATATAGCATTGGATACCTTTTGTAACTTACCGTCCAAAGTATAAGTTGCACCGGAAGTAAAATCAAGTACTCTTTGAGCCAAATCACTGTGTATGATTGATTCCATATTTAATACTACTGCTTTGCCATCCAATAAGCAGTCGCTTATTTGCTGGGCATCAGACATTTCTTTAGGTATTACCAAAGTAAGTTCCATAGAACGCCTCAATGGAGTAATATTAGACCTTCTTGATGATGAGGAAAACGAAGCCTGAGATGAAGAACGAGCTGCCCTATGCTCGGACTCCTCTCTATAATAATCATTATTTCTTCTCTTGGAAGAAGATCTTACAGGTTGTATATCATCATAGTCATCTTCTTCACCCTCATCCTCATATACATCGTCTTCATATTCATACCCTTCGTCGTAGTCATCATCGTAGTTATCATCGTCTCTACTACGAAAAGCATCTATTATACGATTTATAAAACCCATTTAACTATTTCCTTCCTCTTACGCCGAATATAGCAGTACCAACCCGTATAAAAGTTGTCCCTTGTGATATAGCTATCTCATAATCATTAGACATACCCATAGATAATAAATCCATTTCTATATTATGAAACTTTCTTGCATTTATGTCAACTGACAAATCCTTTAATTTTTTAAACACACTTTCGTTACATTTCGGATCGCTCACATAAGGTGCAACCGTCATCAGTCCACGAATTTTCAAGTGCTTAAATTTGTCAAATGCAGCAATTTGCTCTAACAATTCCGACACACTGAATCCGAATTTACTTTCCTCATTTGCAACATTAACTTCCAATAAGCCTTCAACTGTAATATCAAGTTTAGACGCCTCATTTTCTATAGCCTCAGCAAGTTTTAGGCTGTCAACAGAATGTATTAAAGCAGCTTTTTTAATTACAGCTTTGACTTTGTTGGTCTGCAGATGACCTATCATATGCCACCTGATATCATCCGGAAGTTGTTCGGACTTAGACACAAGCTCTTGAACTTTATTCTCCCCAAAGTCTCTGATACCGCAGTCATAAGCTTCTTGTACAATTTCTACAGGCATAGTCTTACTGACTGCAATTAAAGTTACATCGGATATTTTTCTTGAATATTTTTCACAAGCCGAAGATATATCCTCACGTATTTTTTTAATATTTTCTTTTATCATATTCAGTTCCTATCTATAAATGAAATCGCCTTCATTTATGCCTTCAGTATCAAGTAATATGTGATCATAAACAGATAAACCGTATTTTGTATTTTTTTTTACTATATAATATTCTTCATTTGAAGATAATATATCAACTTTTTTAAATATGGCATAGCCCTTGTTAATATTAAAAACTCCTTTCAATTTTTCTTTTGCCCCGACTTTATACTTACTGCCCACATCGGGTTGTACCAGATAATCATTTTCATGAATTTTTGACATGGGCGAGTCGGATATATATAACATCCCGTCTACAGAATCATAAATATCCGTAGGAAGATATTCTATACTCAACTTATTATTCTTACTTACTTCTCTATAAAACCCTACATTAACCTCATCATTGTTGCTTGCAAGATATTCACCGGGTACCGTAAAAAATGAAATATCGACTACCGACTTATGAGGTATTTTAAGACCTGTAGCCGAGCTTAACTCTATTTCAAAATCTATAAATCTGTTTTCCAAAAAGTGTATCATATATTTATCAAACTCTAAACGCCCGTAAGCGAGAGAATCCGCACCGGCAAATATTGAAAATTTTGCCACATCCGATAAACCCTTACTTTTAAAATTGACCTTAAGAGCAGTTTTATCTTTATATTGCTCCTTATCTTCCTCACTTAACGGAAATACTATACTCCAATTATCCGAACTTATCACTTTATAAATAGGTGTATTCTTATCTACCAAATCTCCCGACTTTAATCTTTCGAATTTATACTTCGTTCTGTCAAAATCTATCGCAGCCAGGGTATTAATATCTCTATCCTCATAGCTGTCGATGTTGTAAGATATGATACCGGAATAAGCCGCAGTTGATATATTCAAGTTTATATTTTTTGACCTCGTGATATTATCAATATTTTCTAAGGTTATTAAATTGGAAAACTCAAGTAAGTCAGCATTAATATCATACTTTACATCATATGCATTATAAAACTTTTGCCTATCGTAAGAAGTCGAAAAATCGGAAAGTTTCTTTTTTATTTTTTGAGTATTGGTATCATCCAACTTGTCAAGATTGGAACCTTGACTTGCAAGCATGGAATTGAGATTGCCGGTTTCATCAATAAGAAAAACCTTATCTCCTACCGCACATCTTTTACCTTCCCGCATATAAAAATTAACATAGCCTGCAACTTCTGTATTGGCAACTTCTTCTTCTCTGAAAATCAGCCCGGTATATTCTTTATCCGATACCATAGATCCTTCCGTTACTTCATAAAAACTCCTTCTGTTACGCATAAAGTAAGCAACTATGATAAAAGCAACATAAGCTATTAAAGCAAATAACAGGACTGTAACTATATTAAATCTTATACCATTTTTTTTTGACAATATAACTCCTACAGTAACTGTTCAAGCATACAAAAACCAATAATAAAATTAATAAAAGACAAGCTTTTTTGTTAATCGCTTTATTGGTTTTTATAGGACTAATACTAACAACTCTTTATTTTTAATATGATATATGGTTGAACTGTTACCCCCTACAAAAAAGCCGTTATGAGCAGTATCGTACAAGAGCATGACTCATTCTACTCATAACAGCTATAAACATTATGCTTAATAAATACCGTTATAATGAAACAATAACATCCTTCTTTGCATTCTCGGGAAGCTCGGAAACGTCCTTAGACACACTTAGTATAAATGTAATCTTGTATTCTTCGCCAATCTTCTCTAGCAAGTCTATGGTAGAGGTAATATCATGCCCTTCTAAATTAGCCAATTTTAAAAAACTGTCCAAAAAAACAAACTCCAAATCTCTGTTTTGAGATATCATACCGAGTATAAATCCCACAAATGCGTCTGCTGTATATAAGGGATACTCACTGACATTAACCAGTCTTATCTTGTTGCTGAGTTCATACATATGCTTTGAACTTTTATCCAGGTAGACAACTGAACCTCTCGCATCTTTAATAGATTGATTAGCCTTGTCCAAAAGGTATTTTGTCTTACCCTTTCCCTTATCTCCTGCAATTATCTGAACCATAGTATTAATCCTCCTTGCTGTGTAATTTATATATAATGATAGTATATAAAACTATTAAAATCAATACAATCCTGCGTATCATTTGCAAAATACGTATAGCAAAAGTATCGGATATTTTGCTGACTGTATACATCAAAAAAATAGCCGTACTGCTTACTGCGCCGAGTATCTTGGCTCCATGTAATCAGTGCAATTAAGAAACGATACACCAAAGATGTCACTGTGTAAAGTCTACAAGTAATTTGGCAGTAGTATCATAAAGCACTGTCTTGTCCGGAGCCTTCAAAACTACAGACACGTAGGTAACAGAGTTTGCATCTCTACTCGCCAACACCAAACAATTCCCGGCTGCCAATGTGGTACCGGTTTTTCCTGCCACAGTTTTAAAACCTTCAGGTAAACTGAAAGGCTCTTTTGTATTTAAAAATTTATTTGAATTAATCCAATTTTTTGTAACTATATTACCTTTTTCATCGGAATAATTAGCCTGGTATGAAGCGGAAGATGCTATCTTGCCAAATTCGTCGAATTTAAGTGCCGCATTAATTATCAAGTACAAATCATACGCTGAGGTATAGTGATTCTCATCAGGCAGCCCGTGAGGGTTCATAAAATGAGTATCTACGGCAGCCAAATCCGCAGCCTCCCTGTTCATAAGCTCAACAAAACTGTCTATATCTCCCGATACATGCTTTGCTATTACATTGGCGGCATCATTTCCCGAAGCAAGCATAAGACCGTATAAAAGCTGTTCCATAGTAAGTTTATCACCTACTTTAAGTCCTGCCATACTTGATGCCTTATCAAGACCTAAAACCTCTTCACCTACAGTAACTTCATCTGTAAGTTTAGAATATTTTAATGCCAGGTATGCAGTCATAATCTTTGTGGTACTTGCAGGTTGCATCTTAGTAAAGCAATTTCTTGAAAAAAGCACTTTGGAATTGCTGATATCGCAAAGAACTCCGGCTTCAGCCTGATAAGTATAAGCACTATCCTCCGGCTTGTCAACACTTTGTACTGCCAAATTATAAGCAAAACTCTTATGTTTGTATATATTACTGTTATCGGTATATATATTGTTAAATCTTGTACTGAAATTATAACTGTCTTTGTAAGTAAAAAAAACAAAATATACAACTGTACAAGCTGCAATCAGAAGTAAAATAAGTAGCAAAAACAGCCACCATATATTATTCCTTTTTCTTTTTGAAAAACTACTTTTTGTATACATCTCTAAATTCAAAATCTCCGTTTTCCATAGCTTTTATAAGAAGCTCTGCAGTTGCCAGGTTCGTAGCAAGCGGTATATTATGTGTATCACACAGCTTAACTATATTATTAACATCAGGCTCATGGGATTTAGGACTTAGCGGATCTCTTAGGAAAATCACCAAATCCATATCATTACTTTCAATTTGAGCCCCTAATTGTTGTGTACCTCCAAGGTGCCCCGCCAAATATCTGTGTATAGTAAGATTGGTAACTTCCTCTACTAATCTTCCGGTTGTTCCGGTAGCATAAAGTTTATGCTTTGATAATATACCCCTGTATGCAATACAAAAATTCTGCATAAGTTTCTTCTTTGCATCGTGGGCAATCAATCCTATATTCATACCTTCCTCCTTCTGAATATGATTTGTATATTTTTTATAAAGTCCGATAATCAATTTCATTAACTTCTAGAAATATTGTATAACTAAAATTGAGCTTTGTAAAGTACTACAAGCTATATTGAATACTTTATATTATAATTTTTTTAGATTTTCAAGCGTATTATCCCTTTGTAAGCCTACATTAAGAACTATTCCAAGGCATACATAAAGACTCATTAACGAACTTACACCATAACTTATAAAAGGAAGAGGAAGCCCTGTATTGGGAAAAAGTCCTGTGGCTACCGCAATATTTGTAAAGGTTTGAAAACCTATAACGGATGCCATACCTACACAGATAAGCTTTCCTTCCATATCTTTTGACTTTGCCGCCATACCTATAAGCTCATAAATTATTAGAGATATCATAAATATAAGAAACATGCAACCGGCAAATCCCAATTCTTCACCTACCACAGCAAATATAAAGTCTGTTTGTTCTTCCACCAGATAATTTCCGGTCTTAACCGAAGCTATACTGTTATTATTAAGTCCCTTGCCGAAAAGCTGACCCGAAGCTATAGCCATAATAGAACCGTTTTGTTGAAAGTTTGCATCAAGATAATTTTCAGGATCTACCCAGGCAAGAATTCTGTTTCTTTGGTAATCTCTTATTATGGGTATTAAATCTCTTTTTAAAAGCTCTATAAAAAAGACGGCAAAGGGAGTTATTGCTACAATAGCTCCTACTATCCATTTATAATTAAGACCTGCAACATAAATCATCACAAGAGCCGATACTACCGAAACCAGGGTGGTTGACAAGTCGGGCTGTGAAAGTATGAGTACATAAGGTACACCGATAAATGCCGCAAATATCAGCAAAAAAGAAAACTTATTGATAAGATGTATGTTTTTTGCTAAAAACCATGCCATAACTATAACCATGGCAATTTTGACAAATTCGGACGGTTGAAGTCTTCCTATCAAAGGAACTACTATCCATCGCTTGGCACCGAACTTGGCTACTCCGAATTTCCATACCGCAATTAAGGAGAGTATGGAAAATAAATAGATCGGAATCGCAAATTTCGTTACTTTCTGGTATGGAATAAAAGAAAGTATAATTAAAATCAAAAAACTGATTATAATACCCATTATTTGTTTGTTGATATAAGTAGGACTTCCTTTTGTTGCACTTGATATAAGCATGACTCCAAGTATATTAAGCACTAAAGCATATATGATAATACGATAATTATAATTTTTAAATTTATAATTTTTA
>CAJPUK010000075.1 GCA_905373785.1 uncultured Johnsonella sp.
ACATGGAAGGATTACAAAGAAAATTATATATTTTTTGCACGTACATACTTATAATTGCAAGTATGTTCAATATATCTTCAAAGGCTGAAATAGTTAATATAGAAGCCAATGATTATTTTACTCAAACCAAGATACCTACCGGAAAGACAGGTAAAATGATGAATATTACCTTTACCTTTACAGCGGATAAGGATTATGAAAAGGCATGGATAGGTATAGCTTATGATGACCAGATAAATGCAAGTTCAGACAGGGAAAACCCTGAAGCGGCAGCATTCCCCCTTGAAGTAACTTCCGAAACAACAGAAAGAAAATATATAGGAAAGATAGCAAAGGGCAAGTCAAAGTCGGTATCTTTAAGTGCAAGAGTAAGAAGGGACGTACCGGACGGATATTACGGTATAATGGTATATGCAGCCGACTCTAAAGAAGGCGGTACCCATGGTCCTCAAGAATATGTCAATATATGGATAAGTAAGTCCAACACCAATGAATCCGAAACGCCGGAGACCGCAAAGGCGGTAAGATTTTCTGTAGGAGACGGTCAGGCTACACCTTACGGAGAATATCCGAATGTTATGAATTTCAGTATTCCGCTTAAAAACAACGGTAAAGTAACTGCCTATGATGTAAGAGCGGAAATGGTTTTGGATAAGGATCCTAAGGTATTTCCTTTTGATATAAATGATGCAAACTATGATAAAAGTTTTGATAAAGTAGCTAATGGAGAGAGTGTGTCACTTGATTACAGCTTTTCGATAAGAAAGGAGACCTATACCGGCTTTTACCCTATAAAAATGAAGATAAGCTACAGGGAGTCGGTGGATGGTGACATACAATCGGTAGAAGATGAGTTTTATGTGCATGTGAAAAATAAAGAAGAAAAGGAAAAAGAGACTGAAGAAAGCAAGGGAGACTTTAATGCAAATGACAGAACCAGAGCCCGTATAATAGTAGACAGTTTCAGAACCGAGCCGGAGGTTATAGTAGCCGGTGAAGAATTTGAGCTTATTGCGGTTATGAAGAATGCTTCCGATACCATAACTGCAAGTAATATACTGTTTTCTTTTGAGGCGGAAAAGGCGGCTGAAAGTCCCGTATTGTCAACTGTGTCAGGAGCCAACTCGGTAGTGGTGAATTCACTTGGAGCAGGTAAGACTACTGAAATCAGACTCAGATTCAAATCAAAGGCAGGTTTGGACCCTAAAGCCTATGCACTTACAATAAAAGAAAAGTATGACTCACCTGATTTTAAGAATGCGGAAGAAAGTGTAGTTATCAATATACCTATTACACAAATAGCAAGGGTAGGTATAGGAACTATAACTGCCCTGCCGGATGTAGTAAGCGTGGGCTCCGATACAAGTGTAAACTTTTCCGTAAATAACACCGGAAAGGTAACTCTTTATAACACTACGGCAAAGCTTGAAGCCTCTTATATAAAGCCGGTGGATATGTATCTTGGCAATATAAAGGCGGGAGAGTCAAAAACAGCTGATTTGATGGTATCCGTAACCGGCATGAGTACTGAAGATGAAAAAATAAAAATCACCATATCCTATGAGGATGAAGAAGGCAAGGTCTCAACTATGGAAAAGGATATGGATCTGACGGTTGAAGAAGCTACGGAAGAGATACCGGATGACGGTATGCCCGCTATGGACGAGCCGGTTAAGAAACCCTGGTACAGCAATGTGCTTTTATGGGTGATTCTTGCAATAATCATGCTTTCTACAGCAGGCTTTGTAATATTCAAAAAGATTAAGGCTAAGAAGTCAGAGGACGAGATATAGATGAAATTTATTGATTTACTTTTAATGAGCCTTGGCAATCTTTCAAGAAGAAAGATGAGAACGGTGCTTACCATACTGGGAGTTCTTATAGGTACAACTTCCGTAGTTACGATGATTTCTCTGGGAATAGGTCTTAACGAGCTTACTTTTGAAACTATAGACAAATCCGTATCATTAAAATCTATAGAGGTTTATCCTATGAGTATATACGGTATGGATGGAGCACAGCAGTCCAAGGATGTGTATATAAAGGATGAAACTATCAATAAACTAAAAGGGCTTGAGCATGTTGAGTCGGTATCTCCCATATTGGAGCTTGACGGAGTAACTTTAAAACAGGGGGTTTATGAGGCAAGTGTAACTATTACCGGTGTAAGTGATGAATATCTTGAGAATATGAAACTTGCCTTCGGCACTAAGCCAAGCCGCAATGATAAGGAACTTAAATTAGCAGTGGGTAAGTCTTTAACGGAAAGATTCTATAATGTTAAAACCAAGAAAGCCTTTGCCTATACCAATGATATAAAAGACCTTGCAGATATAGATTACAAAAAGGGAACTTTTTTTATAGTATATCCCAATCCTGAACAGACAACTCCACAAACCAACTCTTCGTCAGATTCAGGAACTTCGACTTCAGAAGGCGCTGCTGAAGCGCCGGTTAAAAAATATATAGTAAATATTTCAGGAGTTGAAGCCGGAGAGGGAGAGCAGGTAGGAGACTATACAAGCAATACTATGTACAGTTCAGGAGTGTATGCCAATGTAGATGTACTTATAAGTAACTTAAGAAGAATCTACGGGAAAAAACCTATACCCGGACAGCCGGTATATAAAAACGGCAAGCCCTACAGCTATATCATATATAACAAGGCTATAGTCAATGTTGACAGTATCGATAACGTAGTTAAGGTTCAAAAACTTATAAAAGAGATGGGATTTGAGGCTATGGCTGAAATGGAGTGGCTTCAGCAGTCTCAAAACCAGACCAAAACTATGCAGGCAACACTGGGAGGTATAGGTGCGGTATCCTTATTCGTAGCAGCCATAGGTATAGCCAATACCATGATGATGTCCATATATGAAAGAACCAAGGAAATAGGTATTATGAAGGTACTCGGTTGTGATATGAACAGAATCAGAGATATGTTCCTTATCGAGTCCGGTTTTATAGGGCTTTTTGGAGGAGTATCGGGGGTAATACTGAGTTATATAGTTGCTTTTATAATTAATAAACTCGGTGTTGCGGAAGTTTTTTTCTATATGACGGGAGATCTCGCAAGAATACCTTTGTGGCTTGCGGCGGTAGCGATAGTATTTGCGGTAATAGTAGGAATGCTTGCAGGAGCGCTTCCGGCAAGAAGGGCAATGAGCCTAAGTCCGCTTGCGGCACTTAGAAATGAATAATTTTATATAACAGGGGGAAGGATAATGTCCAAGTTATCTTTATATGAGCTAATTAAAGCAAAAAAATATCCGGGAAGAGGCATAGTTATCGGAAAGACGGATGCAGGTAAAAAGGCTGTAGTGGCTTACTTTATTATGGGAAGAAGTGAAAATTCAAGAAACAGAGTATTTAAGGAAGAGGGTGAGGGCATAAAGACCGAAGCTTATGATGAGTCCAAGCTTACAGACCCTTCACTTATAATATACTCTCCGGTAAAAATAATTGACAATAAGCTTATAGTACGGTGATCAGACCGATACCATATACGAGGGATTAAAGTCAGGGCTTGGTTTGGAGAGTAGTCTTAAAAAAAGAAGTTTTGAACCTGATGCACCGAACTATACTCCAAGGATATCAGGTCTTATGGAATTTAATAATAAAAGTTTTTCCTATGCTCTTTCCATATTAAAAAGCAACGAGGGTGATCCCGACTCCTGCCAGAGATTTATATTTAACTATGATGAACCGTTAAATGAAGAAGGGCATTTCATACATACCTACGAGGAAAGTAGTGAAGTACTTGAAAGCTTTAAGGGAGTACCTCTGCGTGTAAGTTTGGAAGATGAGATAGAAGAATTTACCAAAAAGCTTTGGAAAAGCCTTGATGCCGATAATAAGGTATCTTTGTTTGTAAGATATATTGACCTTGAAACAGGGAAAAGTGAAACCAAAATTATAAATAAGAATAAATAAGACTTAAATAAAGCCTTTAGCAGTGCCTACTGTCTAAAGGTCTTTGTTGTATAAGTTATAAGATATTTTTTAAGAATCTGTAGGGCTTCTTACATCACTTAAGACAGTTAAAGAAGCTTATAATAGCTGAAAGGATTTTATTGTATGAAAAAGTTGGAACTAAAATACGGTTGTAACCCCAATCAAAAGCCTGCCTGTATATATATGAATGAAGATAAAGAGCTTCCCATAAAAGTACTCTCAGGCAGTCCGGGTTATATCAATTTACTTGACGCACTTAATGCATGGCAGCTTGTTAAGGAGCTTAAAAAAGCCGCCGGCTATCCGGCTGCGGCTTCATTTAAGCATGTTTCACCGGCAGGTGCGGCTATAGGTTTGGAGCTTGATGAGACATTAAAAAAGATATATTTTGTAGAAGAGGATAATTTAAGTCCTCTGGCATGTGCCTATGCAAGAGCCAGAGGTGCCGACAGGATGTCTTCTTTCGGTGATTTTATCGCTCTTTCGGATGAGTGTGATATACAGACGGCAATGCTTATCAAACCTGAGGTATCGGACGGTATCATAGCACCCGGATATAGTGATGAAGCTTTAGAAATCTTAAAAAGTAAAAAGAGTGGAAAGTATAATATTATAGAGATAGATAAAGATTATATTCCGGCAAATACGGAAGTAAAACAGGTATTTGGAATAAACTTTGAGCAGGGAAGAAATAATATCGAAATAAATGAGGAATTACTTAAGAATATAGTTACGGATAATAAAAGTATGACCGAGGTGGCAAAAAGAGATCTTTTGATTGCAATGATAACTATAAAATACACTCAGTCAAACTCCGTATGCTATGTAAAGGACGGACAGGCTATAGGCATAGGAGCCGGGCAGCAGTCAAGAATACATTGCACAAGACTTGCCGGAAGTAAGGCGGACTTTTGGTATCTTAGGCAGGCTCCCAAAGTACTTGCTCTTGACTTTGTCGATGGCATAGGTAGGGCGGACAGAGACAACACTATAGACATCTATATAGGTGATAACAGTGTTGAAGAACTTTTGTCGGATGATAGGTGGAAAAGGGTTCTTAAGACAAAGCCCGATGAATTTACAAAGGAAGAAAAAAGGGAGTTTTTAAAGACTTTAAGCGATGTTTCACTCGGCTCCGACGCCTTTTTTCCCTTTGGAGATAATATAGAAAGAGCCTACAGAAGCGGAGTAAAATATATAGCACAGCCGGGAGGCTCCGTAAGAGATGACAATGTTATAGAAGCCTGCAACAAATACGGTATAGTTATGGCACATACCGGTCTTAGGCTTTTTCACCATTAATTAAAAGAAAGGAATATTGATATGGCTATATTAGTTAGCGGTGGTGCCGGATTTATAGGCAGCCATACCTGTGTGGAGTTGCTTAATGCGGGTTATGAGGTGGTTGTAGTAGATAATTTGGTCAATGCTTCCAAAGTTTCAATACAGCGTATAGAAGAAATTACCGGAAAAAAGCTTAAGTTCTATGAGCTTGATTGTATAGATAAAGAGGGGCTTTCTAAGGTTTTTAAAGAGGAAAATATAGAGGCTGCCATACATTTTGCCGGACTTAAGGCAGTGGGAGAGTCGGTTCAAAAACCGCTTGAATATTATTATAATAATATAAACTCGGGACTTATTCTATGTGAGGTCATGAGAGAGCATAATTGTAAAAAACTGGTATTTTCTTCAAGTGCCACAGTATACGGTACTCCTAAAAGCGTTCCTGTAAGTGAAGAAAGCCCTATGGGAGAGATTACCAATCCTTATGGAAGAACCAAGGCCATACTTGAGCAGATTTTTACGGATATCAATGTGGCGGATAAGGACTTTTCAGTGACACTGCTAAGATACTTTAATCCTATAGGCGCACATAAGTCGGGGCTTATAGGAGAAGATCCCAAGGGCATACCAAACAATCTGCTACCCTATATAACACAGGTAGCTGTCGGAAAGCTCGACTGTCTTGGTGTATTCGGTAATGATTACGATACTCCTGACGGAACCTGTATAAGAGATTACATACATGTGCTTGATTTGGCAAAGGGCCATGTAAAGGCGCTTGAGCAGCTTTTTAACAAAGAGCCGAAGGTTAGAATCTATAATCTGGGTACAGGTAAAGGTTACTCTGTAAAAGAAGTGATTAACGCCTTTGAAAAGGCTAATAATTTAACTATAAAGTATGAATATAAGCCAAGAAGAGCCGGAGATGTGCCTGTGCTCTATGCCGATACGAAAAAGGCTAAGGAAGAACTTGGCTGGGAGGCTTTGGAAGATATAGAGTCTATGTGTAAGGACAGTTTTAATTGGCAGAGTAAAAATCCCGGAGGTTATGAGTAGCTTACAATTCAG
This sequence comes from uncultured Johnsonella sp., assembly GCA_905373785.1. Classification (GTDB taxonomy): domain Bacteria; phylum Bacillota; class Clostridia; order Lachnospirales; family Lachnospiraceae; genus Johnsonella. The sequence continues at coordinate 6,307 of CAJPUK010000075.1, forward strand.
TTAGGTAATTCATCTTCGTCAAAAAACTAAAAATATTTAATTTGTATTTATAAATTAGACGAAGATGAATTACGGAAGCAGCCTGACAGATATACATATATGATATACATATGAAAGCTTGCTTTCATATGTATATTATATATGTATATCTGAACTGCCTGAATTGTAACCTGAGTAGCACATATCTGTAAGGTATCTCAAATTAGGCTATATACATATTGCCAAATCAATGATACACTATGTTTATAAACTTGTTTTTGTGTTTCGAGGTATGCTATGTTTTATGAACAGGATTGGATCTTGCGGCAGATAAGCATTATTATTAAGTTTATACGAAGTTTATTATCTAAAGAGGGCAATGTTTATGAGCAGGATGAAGAACAGACAGTCTTGAAGGAAGAAATAGAGAAATTGATTGAGCTTAACAGACTTAAAGAGGCTAATTCCTTAATTGTTAAAATCTCAAAGGATAAGGATGTGTTAGCTCTCGGTCTTTGGTTTTATGATCTGTTAAATGATTTGTCCGATAAAAGATTGGAAGAGGGTGCTCTGGCAAGAGAAGATATATTAAAAGGTCTAAGGACTCTCTTGTATAACTCGGATAGAGTTGATAATAGTGTAGTTGATATTATTATCGATAAGTATTAAATTATATATTGTATTATAAGGAAATGCCGACTAAACCGGTATTTCCTTATATCTTAAAATCTCAAGGTGGTAGTATTCTATCTACTGACCGTCTTATAGGATTCATTTTAAATAATAGTGTTACAAAAAAGAAAATCTGTTTTTAAATCAGTGTTTTTATGAGTAATTAAGGTAAGAGAATATTTATTTTAAAATCAGCATGTTTGTGTCGGTTTTAAACAAGATATTAATTAAGTAAAGTCCGGAACTTGCTGTTTTTAGTATACTGAAAAATCATTTGATAAATACAAAAGGAGGGCTATGTTAAGTAGAATTTACGGAATAGGTCTTAAGGGAATTGAGGGATTTATGGTTTCCTGTGAGGTTGATGTGGGAGCGGGACTTCCTCAAGCTACCCTAATAGGCTATGTAAACAGTGCGGTTAAGGAGTCGCATGACAGAATAAAAACTGCTATAAAAAATTCGGGTTTTGAGCTTATGCCAAGGAAGATGGTAATTAACCTTTCGCCTGCCGATATAAGAAAAGAGGGCTGCGCCTATGATCTTCCCATAGCGATAGCCATGCTTGAAGCCTACAAAATTATAAAAAGTGAATTATTAAACAATTCAGCTTTTATAGGAGAGCTTTCTCTTGGAGGCAATCTTTTGCCGGTGAGGGGAGTTTTGGCACTTGTTATGGCAGCAAAAGAAGCCGGTATTAAGCATATCTTTTTACCGAAGGAAAATGCCAAGGAGGCAGGAGTAGTAGAGGGTATAGACTGCTATGGAGTAGGCTCACTGAAAGAAACCTGCGATTTGATTAAAAGAAGTCTAAGAGGGCAGGAACCGGTCAGGTATGAGTATAACGAGTTTGAGGAGTATGACGAAAAACTTGACTTTTCAGATATTAACGGTCAGGAACTATCCAAAAGGGCGACAATTATAGCGGTTTCAGGCAGACATAACATACTTTATATAGGTCCTGCCGGTACGGGAAAAAGTATGCTTGCAGCAAGGATACCAAGTATTATGCCGGGGATGAGCATGGGTGAAAGAGTAGAGATATCAAAGCTGCACAGTATATGCGGACAACTTCCGCCGGATGAGGCTTTGGTAAGGGTAAGACCCTACAGACATCCTCATCACACTATCTCCCCGCAAGCCTTGGTCGGAGGCGGCAAATATCCAAAGCCCGGAGAAATATCCTTAGCAAGCGGAGGTGTTTTATTCTTAGATGAGCTTGCAGAGTTTAAAAAAGATGCTTTGGAAGTATTAAGACAGCCTTTGGAAGAAGGTGTAGTATCAATATCAAGAGTACAGGCATCATATACATTTCCTGCATCCTTCCTGCTTTGTGCGGCAACAAACCCCTGCAAATGCGGCTTTTATCCGGACAGGAGCAGATGCAGCTGTGATGAGCGTATGGTAAAAAATTATCTTTCTAAAATCAGCAAGCCCCTGCTTGACAGAATCGATATATATGTAGAAACAAATCTTATATCCTATGAGGAAATCAAACAAAGTTCTAAAAATAAAACCGGTAAAGAGATAAGAAAAAAAGTAGAAGAAGTAAGGCAGATCCAACTTGAAAGACTTTCAAAGTATGGGATTTATTTTAATGCACAAATGAATAAACAGCATATAGATATATTCTGCCCCCTTGCAGATAAAGATGAAGAATTCTTAAAAGACATTTATGAAAAAAGAGGAATGAGTCTTAGAGCCTTGCATAAAATACTGAAGGTGGCAAGGACCATAGCAGATTTTGAAGGCAAGAAGAATATAAGAAGAGAACATTTGTGCGAGGCTATAGCTTACAGAGTTTTGGAAGAAAGGTATTGGAAATAAGTTAAAGGAATTTCGAGAAATTAGGCTCAGTAAGCATTAGTTTTGGAAGAAAGGTATTGGAAGTAAGTTATGGAAAATATTAAGTACAGTAATAAAGTAATGTTGCATTTTTTATCAAGAATAGAAAGTATAGGTGTTGCAAGTCTTGGCAAATTATATGAAAATATAAAACCTTTATCAAAACTTCTTGCTATGGAAAAAGAAGAGATAATAAAATTTTCGGGTATTGATGAGGCAAAGGCGAACGATATCATTTATTGTAAAAAAAACTATGAGCAGATGTATGAAAGTTATCTATCCCTTAAAGATAAGGGAATAAGTTTTATAAGCATAGAGGATGAAGAATTCCCGGATAAACTGAAATCAATACCGCAAGCCCCTTTTTATCTTTATGTTAAGGGAAGGCTTCCGGACAGCAATAAACCTGCGGTAGCCATAGTAGGCAGCAGGGTATGTTCAAGTTACGGAGAAAGTATGACCAAGCATATAACTGCACAGCTTGCCAAAATGAATGTAGATATTATAAGCGGTATGGCAAGCGGTATCGACAGAAGAGCACATTCGGCAGCACTGTATGAGGGTAAGTGTACCTACGCTGTGCTTGCCGGCGGTGTGGATGTGTGTTATCCCAAGCAAAATATTGACATATATGCAGGTATACTGGATATGGGTTTTGGAATAATAAGCGAGCTTCCACCCTCGGCTCCTTCACTGAAATTTAATTTCTGTATGAGGAATAGAATTATTTCGGGGTTTTCAGACGTAGTGCTTGTAATGGAAGCAAAGGAACGCTCCGGAACATTTATAACGGTAGGTCATGCCTTGGAGCAGGGGAAAGAAGTTTTTGCACTTCCGGGCAGGCTCTCAGACCCTTTAAGTAAGGGCTGTAATAAGCTGATAGAAGGAGGAGCAAGTATCTTACTTTCGGCTGACAGTATTATAGAAAGTTTAGGTCTTATTTACGATAAAAAGCTGTCTTTAATAAAAAAAGATATTAATAAGCTTGCAAATAAAGAAAAAAAAGTGTATAGTGTCATCGGTTTGAAAGCAATAAGCTTTGAAGAAATTTTAGCAAAGACAGGTATGAAAACCGGAGATTGTATGTCCGTATTGTTGGATCTGGAATTAAAGGGCTATATATCTCAGCTCTTTGCTAATTGTTATGTTAAAAATTTGATTAAGTAGTTAAAGGGGAGTCATATGTCAAATAATCTCGTTATAGTGGAGTCGCCGGCAAAGGTTAAAACTATCAAAAAATACTTAGGTTCATCCTATGAAGTTATGGCATCTAACGGGCATGTCAGAGATTTGCCTAAAAGTACTATGGGTGTGGATGTGGAAAATGATTATGAGCCGAAGTACATAACTATAAGAGGTAAAGGTGATTTACTTTCAAAACTTAGAAAACAGGTAAAAAAGTCTGACAAGATATACTTGGCAACAGACCCGGATAGAGAAGGTGAGGCTATAAGTTGGCATTTGACCAAGGCACTTAAACTTGAAGAAACGGATAAAAAGGTATACAGGATAAGCTTTAATGAAATTACTAAGCCTGCGATAAAA
>CAJPUK010000076.1 GCA_905373785.1 uncultured Johnsonella sp.
TTAATTTTTATTTATAAATTGGACGAAGGTGAATGTTGGCAGCAGTCTGATATACATATATAATATACGGCTGAAAGCAAGCTTTCATTTGGTATATCGGACAGCTGCCCAAACTCTGACATATTAAATAAATTATTAAAGGGTAAATATGAAGAAATCAAAGAAGATATTAAGTATAGTCTTGGCAGTGGTTATATTAACGGCAAATATACCTTTTTCAACCGGTATAACAAGTTATGCGGCGTATTCGACACAGCAGTCTAAGGATATAGGCTATCTTGAAGAACTTTTGAAGGGAAAGAATGCGCCTTATGATGTAATGATAAAATTCAGTAATGAAGGAACGGACACCTCCTTATCACTGCAGGAAAAGGCTGATATGGCACAAAAAGAGGCACTTGCCATTATAGAAGAGGCAGTTAAGAAGCAGGAAGTGAAAGAGTACGAATCCTTCTATATATCCAATGCCATACATATAGTAACAGCTTCCAAGGAACTTTTGGAGAAACTTGCAAAACTTGATTCTGTAGAAAAAATTACCGAAAATTCCAAGGTTGAGCTTATAAATCCGGTGGAAAAAGAGAAAAAAAGAAGAACAAAAAGGGATACGATATATACCCCTGATGAAAGAGATATAGAGTGGGGTGTCATAGATGTTCATGCGGATAAGGTTTGGGAAGAGTTCGGTATAGACGGAAGCGGTATAACTGTAGGTATCATAGATACCGGAGTTAATTACAATATACCTGCAATCAAAAAATCCTTTCTTGACTATGACAGCGCAAGTGGAACAGTTATAAATAAGGTTGACGACCCTTCCACCAAAAAGTGGGAGGGAGCATCATATAGAGATTTTGTGGATAATATTGCATATCCTGAAAATTCCGAGGTCAATGACCACGGTACTCATGTAGCAGGAACCATACTGGGTCAGCAGTCAAACAGTGTAAACCGTATAGGAGTGGCTCCGGGGGCAAAGTTTATAAGCGCCAGAGCCATAGGACCTGAGGGTGGAGAGGTTTCGGATCTTCTTGCAGCCGCACAGTGGATGCTTGAAATGAAACCGGATGTTATTAACAACTCATGGGGCGGTCCGAATGATAATGATGAGTGGTTTAAGGATATAATAAATGCTTGGAACTCGGCAGGTATAGTTCCCGTATTTGCTGCGGGCAATACCTCATCCAAGGTGCCGGGACCGGGAAGTATCTCAAATCCGGGCAACTACCTTGATGTAATATCGGTAGCGGCGGTAGACCATAACAAGCAAGTAGGCAGGTTCTCAAACAAAGGACCTTCCGCATTTGATTCGGGCAAATCAATAATAAAGCCTGAGATCTCCGCTCCGGGAGTACAGGTGCGTTCAGTAGATGCAAGGGGAAATTATGTAAGCTGGAACGGTACCAGTATGGCAACTCCTCATGTTGTGGGAGTAATAGCGCTGATCAAGGAAGCGGCAAAAAAAGCAGGCAAGGAAGAAGAGTACGACAGCCTTGACGAGATAAGAAATCTTATTACTTCCACAGCAGAGCCGCTATCGGATAATACTTATACACAAAGTCCGAATATGGCATACGGTTACGGTCTTATCAATGCTTATGATGCCGTAGCCAAGATAATGGAAGACAGAACGCAGGGCGAAATAAGCGGTGTGGTACTAAAAGACGGGGCTGATAAAAGAGCGCCGAATCTTGAGATAAATATTCAGGATGAGGCATATATAGGCAGAAAATTGAAGGTTGAAGCCAAGGTCGATGATGATGTATCCATAAGAGAGGTCAAGCTGTCTTATTATATAGGAGACGATCCGCAAACTGCAGTGGAGCATGAACTTAATCTAAGCAAGGGGGTGCAAAATGACGGAACCTATTCTTACAGCATAGAGGCGGATAAGTTAAGTAAAGGAACGCTGCATCTAAGCTTAAGTGCAAAAGATTATGCACAAAATACAGTAACAAAGCAAAAGGATGTTGAAATAAAAGCTGGAATGACACTGCCTTGGGAGTCCGACTTGGAGAAGGCAAGCTCGCTTAACGGATTTATGCTTGAAGGTACATGGGAGGTTTCGGGAAGGAAATCAAGTGCCGAGCCTGAACTGCCCGGAGGACTTAATGGTTCGGCAAATACTACCTATGTAGGAACAAATGCCGGAAGGGGAGTATTTGAAAAGAGGGTGAACAGCTATCTGTATCTGCCTCCTGTAGATTTAAGTACGGTTACGGGCAATCCGTCACTTAGTGTGGATATGTATAACGGATTTACCGGGCTCAGTTATGCCAAACTGCAAGTCTCATTTAGCGGAGATGAAAATGACTGGGAAGATATCTACCAAGTGGTATTAAGACCTGATATTACCACAAGAAACTGGGTGCATAACACATATTCTTTAGCTAAGTATACAGGAAATGCAAAACCTTTGCAGCTTAGATTTTATTTCTACGGGCATAATACGGATGAGGGGGCAGGCTGGTATCTTGATAACTTTTCCATAAAGCAGCAGGAAGATACTCCGCCGGCACAGGTTCAGGCACTTAGGGCAAGTATAGGACAAAAAGGAGTAAACTTAAGCTTTGTGGCAAATGAAGAGACGGATATGTTAAGTTACTCTATAGAAAGAAAAGAAGATGGTGCGGCTACATTTGCCCAAATAGCTACTATACAGCAGAACTTATCCGACTTTACATTTATTAATAAAAATGAAGATCCTACAAGACCAAGCTCCCATTACCGAGTAAATTATTATGATAAGGGGCTTGCTCCGGGTAAAAAATACATTTACCGTGTGAGAGCCTTGGATAAGTCGGGCAATTACTCGGAGTATTCAAAAGAGCTTAATGTGGACTACAGCTCATATGAAGAAACCGTCTTTTATGATTTTGAAGCCGATAACGGAGGCTTTACGACCGGAGTTTTAAGCGGAAATATCAATGATTGGCAATGGGGTAAGCCTATGCGACCGGCTGACGGTGATTATACAAAGTTACTTCCAAGAGAGACTTGGGAGGGACTTGAAAAGAACTCTACCAAGGTCTGGGGTACAAATCTGAACGGAAAGTTTAGGAAAAATCAGGACTCTTATATACAGATGCCCTCGGTTACGGTAAAGGATGGCGATTACCTGTACTTTGACTCCTTTAATGCTCAAATGAGTCTGGACACTGCACTAAGCCTTACAGTTGAGATCAAGGAAAAGAATAAAAATACATGGTCTTTGCTGGTATCAAGAGAAAGCATTATGGATGATAATCAAATAAGAGTATGGCAGCAGATCGGAGCGGATCTTTCGGCATACAAGGGTAAGAGCGTTGATATAAGATTCCACATAAATGTAGGAAGAAATATCTACATAGATTCCTATAACATCGGTTGGTATATAGACAATGTGGTAGTGGGTGATAAGGAGCAGAAGTTTAAGACCGACAGGCTGAGAGTATTTACAAATGAAGAAGCAAGTCCAAGCAATGCCTCTTTTTTGGCTACAGACTCCGATGCAACAACAGAATATAAAGAAGAGGCAAATGCAGAGCCGGGTGTAAACACTGCTTCAAGTATAGAACTTGATGTGGGGGCAGGTACAGGCTATTATACCGCCGGCTCGGTGCCTATTCCGGGAGGCTTTCCAAGTAACTCTTACATACCTTTAAGGGCAAAGGTCAAGGTCTTGGATACCGGAAAGTATACCTATGCCAGTGACATTGACGGCTCATTTAATATAAATCATGCAATTAATAAGTCGGATAAAAAATACAGACTTGAGTTTTCGGCTTACGGCTATGAAAGCAAAATAGTGGAAGTTGATTTGAGTCAAGGCACTCATAAGGTAAATATACCTACAGTAGTACTAAATAAAGCAAAGTCCGCAAGTATTAAAGGTACGGTAAAAGATGAAGCCGGCAATGCTTTGGAAGGTGTTAATATACGCTTGGTGGAAGATGATCTGGTGCCGGTAATAAGTACGGATGTCGGAGGAAATTATGTAAACTCTTCCATATATGAGGGTAAGTATACCTTCAGATTTTATAAAGAGGGCTACTACAGTGTAGAAAAAGAAATAACTTTAAGCGCAGGTGACAATGTACTTGATGAGGTGAAGTTAAGACCGCTTGGAAACTTAAGTAGCGAAAAGCTTGATTATGGCTATAATGTAAAGCCCGGTACTGACGGAGATTATCAAACTGTGCATTTCACAAGCGGTATGAAGGGTATTGCCGTAAGATTTCAATCACCTTATAAGGGCGGTATACTTAAATCAGCAGATCTATTCCTTGTGAAGAATAAGTACTATTCAGGCAATCATATTATGATAGGAGTACTTGCCTATGATGATAATAAAAGATTAAGAGAGATAGCACCCTTTAGGGAGTATAAGAATATTACCCCGAATGCATGGAATACCATTGACTTTTCGGAATTTACCATAAAGACTGATAAACCTGTGTACATAGCAACTATGTATACAAAAAATCTGGAAAACAGTCTGGGAGTCTATTATGATGTTTATGCAAGTAAAAATGCCAAGGAACATTCATACATATATGACGGAGCCTTCATCAAGACAAGCGCTCTTACTCCTTCGGGAGCCTTTGCGGTTAAGTCTGATTGGCTTTATGAGGCAGGAGCACAAAAGAACCCCGAAACCGATGACGAATCGGGAGCGGCAAAACCGGAAGATCCTAAAATAATAGCCGATACGGAAGAAAGTTTTGTATTTGATGCGGCTACACAGACTATTACCGCTTATAAGGGAAATAATACAGCAGTTGTAGTGCCTTCATCTATAGGCGGTGTAGAAGTAAAAAGAATAGGAGAGAAAGCCTTTATAGGAACAAGTAAGGGAGATAAAAAACTCAGAAAGATAGTAGTTTCCGAGGGTATAGAAGAGATCGGTGCAGAGGCATTTAAGAATAATGACTTAAGTGAGATCACTTTGCCCGAGTCGTTGAGTTTAATAGGTGAAGCTGCCTTTATGAATCAATATAAAGATAACTTTGATGATAAATCACTTAAAGTAAATCTTCCTTCTAACATAACAAGAATAGAAAAAGACACCTTTGCTTCTGCCGGAAGCCCTCTTGTTGCGACACTTCCTTCAGTAAGCTACATAGCAAGCGGAGCATTTAGCGGGATTAAGGAAATAGAAGTGAATGCACCTAAACTTGAAATTATAGAGGACGGGGCATTCGGAAGCTATGACAGAGCCGACTTTAGCTATGCCAAGGTATTTACCTCTTTGGACAGCACCCTTACATCAAAGGATAGACAGTATGTGATAAATCCGGCTTCGGTAAGTGTAAATATGATAAATGCAAGGGACCATGAGGATGTAATTCTTAAAAAGGTGTACTACGGAGAAAACAGCTTACAGAATATAGGAAGAAATACAGAAGCTTCGAAAATCTACCGCATAGGCGATACGGTAAGTGTAAAAGCACCGAGGCTTACAAGAAAAGGTATATCCTATATAAGCGATACTCCAAGCCTTAATATAAAGCTTGAAAAGAGTAATGATATAAGTTTTTACTATTATTTACAGGAGGTAAGAACCAGACTGCCTATACTGGATACCGATACACAGCTTGTTGGCTTTGCACTGCCCAATGCTCAAATAAATGCTAAAGTAGGTTCTAAATCATATGAAGTAAGATCTAATGAGGACGGTTTCTTTAGGATCGAAGGGATTGAGTTAAGCACCTCGAATATGGTTGAATTTACTGTTAATAATTATGCGGCAGGAAGTTTTAGCGTAAGCCAAAATAATAATGATGAATATATTATAGAAGGCTCAGTACTTAAAAGGTACAACGGTGTAGGAGGTGAAGTGGTACTTCCGGTATCGGGTACAGGTGTCGCTGTCAATGAAATAGCTGATTTTGCCTTTTACGATAAGTCTTTGATCAGTGTAACTTTGCCGGATGCAGTTGAAACCATAGGTTCAGGAGCATTTATGGATACAGGCTTAACTTCTTTTGGCTGGAACCTTAATAATATCAATCAAAGTAAACTTAGAACCATAAATGAATATGCGTTTAAGAACAACTCCTTAACTAAGGTCTTGCTGCCGGAGCTTACTCATGTGATAAGGACTTCAGCTTTTGAGAACAATGATATAGAGGAGCTTAAATTCGGTAAATACACAGGTCATGTGGGCGATAAGGCATTTAAGGATAATAAATTAAAAGAGGTTGAACTTGCGGATGTTGCCGAAGAGATAGGCGTAGGGGCATTTATGAACAACAGAATAGAAAAGCTTGTTGTAAAGCCCAGACTTGAAGGCTATAAGCACGGACTCGATCTTATACCCGACTACGCTTTTGCCAATAACAAGCTTAGCAAGGTAAAACTTCCTATAGAGATCACCCATGTATCAGAGCTTGCCTTTGAAGGAAATACAAAGGAAAGATTTATTATAGAAAGTGATGCTGTAGAGATAGTTGCAACAAAGGCTTATGATGTGTTAAGAAGTGATGGAACATTGCTTAAGTGGAGTGAAGAAAAGCAGGATAAGCCAAAGGATCATACAGAAAATAATTCAAGTTCCGGAAGTGGAGAAAATAACAGTAAAAATATAAATAATACGGCTAAAAATAATAACAATAAGAATACTGCCAATAATGCAAATACCGATACAAGTGGTGATATAAACAATAACACAAATACCGGAAATAACACTACAAACAACAAAGCTGAGGACGATACAAAGTCTGAAGGTAAGGGCGGTTCATATAGCGGCTCAAGTTCGGGAGGTTTAAGTTCCGGCAGCGGCTTAAATTCCGGCAGCTTAAGTTCCGGGGGAGGTTCAAGTTCCGGGCGCAGCTCAAGTTCAGGGGGAGGTTTAAGCTCAGGAACAAGAAGTACTGCAAGAACATCAGGTATTTCAAAAGCACTCCCACAAGGCTATAAAGGTCAGACAAAGATCATAGGAAATTATACCGTACCTGTAACTGTAGACAAAGGTACTTGGCAAAGGGATGAAATAAGCAAAAGATGGAAATATACCGATAGCTTAGGCGGTTTAAGACAGTCTGCTTGGGTTGAGGTGTTTAATGAAGGTCTGGTACAAAAACAGGTAAGTAAGCTTCCTTTTGCATGGTATAGCTTTGATGAAAAGGGCAATATGCGTACAGGCTGGTATGCTGATGATGGCAAACATTTTTACTACTTCAGTGAGACGGCTGATGTAAGTGAAGGGGCTATGCTTACAGGTTGGCAGTTTATAAACGGAAAATGGTATTATCTTAATGAAACATACGGTGCAGATATGGGAATTATGTTAAGCGACACTGTAACAGCAGACGGATACAGGCTGTTGCCTGACGGAAGTTGGGACGGAGTTGGAAAGTAATTGTAATATGTATAAAATATATTAATAATGATTACTAATATTAGTTATAGTGCCGAAAATGCCTTGAACCTATTGAAATCGCTGTTTTTTTATGATAGATTGTATACACGATAATTTTAGAGCTAAGCCGCTCTTGGTGCCGTACTTATATAGGTTATAAGTACAGATTATAAATTTAGGAGGTTATATATGTCATTAATTAACAAGGAAGTTGCGGATTTTAATGTTCAGGTTTTTCAGAATAATGATTTCAAGTCTCTTAGCAAGAAGGATATTTTAGGAAAGTGGAGCGTATTCTTCTTCTACCCTGCAGATTTTACCTTTGTATGCCCTACAGAGCTTGAAGATCTTCAGAATAATTATGCAAAGTTCAAGGCTGAGGGTTGTGAGGTTTACTCAGTATCTACAGACACACATTTCACACATAAGGCATGGCATGATCATTCAGAAAGAATATCTAAGATAGAGTATCCTATGATAGCAGACCCCACACATGCAATATCTCGTGATTTTGAAGTACTTATAGAGGAAGCGGGACTTGCTGAAAGAGGAACCTTTATAATCAATCCAGAAGGTAAGATAGTAGCTTATGAGGTTAATGCCGGAAATGTAGGTCGTAATGCGGATGAGCTTTTCAGAAAGCTTCAGGCTTGTAAGTTTGTTCATGAGCATGGTGATGAGGTTTGCCCTGCCAAGTGGCAGCCGGGTGCTAAGACACTTAAGCCAAGCCTTGATTTAGTAGGTCAATTATAAAATACAGATATCTATTGATAATAAATTCATTAAAAATATAAACAACATTTACGATATAGTAGTATGATGGTAAAAGCCTTTCTTACTTAAGATATTGAAGAAATGCTTTTATAAACTGCCCTAATATGCATGAGGACAAGACAAAGTGGCTTATTAACAAATAATGCGCTTTGTTTAGTCCTCATATTGCTAGTGTATTGTTTCTTGAATCTATATTGCAGTTACTTTAGTTTGCCGGTAGGTGTAGCCGCTTTAGCAAGCATCTGCAAAAGCAAATCAAAGAATTGGTTAAGTTTTACAAATATTGCAATTTTTACGATATTTGCAATATTTCTAAGGAGTTCAACAGGAGGTTACTTTATGTCAGAGAATAAAAATAATGTATATGATGTCGTAATTATAGGTGGCGGTCCTGCGGGACTTACCTCAGCTATATATTTGGCAAGGGCTTATTACAGGGTTTTAATTATAGAAAAGGAGAAATTCGGAGGTCAGATAAGCCTTACTTCTGAGGTTGTAAATTACCCGGGAGTTATACATACCAGCGGTGAAGAGTTAAGTGAGGATATGAGAAAACAGGCACAAAATTTCGGTGCCGAGTTTATGCTTTCCGAGGTAAAATCTATTGAAGTTGAAGGGGATATAAAGAAGGTACATACAGCAAGAGGAACCATAGAGTGTTTCGGAATAGTGATAGCTACAGGTGCAAGACCTAAGATGATAGGTTTTGAAGGAGAAGAGGAGTTTAGAGGTCATGGAGTCGCATACTGTGCAACCTGTGACGGAGAGTTCTTTACCGGAAAGCAGGTTTATGTCGTAGGAGGGGGATTTGCCGCAGCGGAAGAAAGTATGTTCCTGACCAAGTACGCTAAGAATGTAACTCTCCTGATTCGCAAAGATGATTTCAGCTGTGCGAAAAGTGTTGCAGATCAAGTCAAAGCTCACGATAAGATCAATATACTTACAAACACGGAGGTGGTAAGGGTAGAAGGCGACAGCATACTAAGAAGTATCACCTATAAGAATAATAAAACCGGCGAAGAAACAAAGGTGGATTACGCAAACGAGGGCTTTGGAGTATTTGTATTTGCAGGTTATGCACCGGCAACAGCTATATTTAAGGGGCAGGTCGATCTGGATGAGGCAGGTTATGTAATCACGGATAAGGTACAAAAAACAAGTGTTGACGGAATATATGCTGCCGGTGATGTGTGTATAAAGCCATTAAGACAGGTGGTTACTGCGGTTGGAGACGGAGCTTTGGCAGCTACAGAGCTTGAAAAGTATGTTTCAACCATGCATAAAAAGACAGGTATAGTGCCTGAAAGAAAAGAGCCGGTAAAGGCGGCACACATTGCAGAAAGTAAGAGTGCCTCAAAATCAGGAGAGGCTGATGAGGGACTTTTTACCGAAGATATGCTTGCACAGCTTGATATGATCTTTTCAAGGATGGAAAGGAGCCTTAAGCTTAAGCTCTACCTTGATAACAGAGAAGTGTCCGATGAGCTTAAAAATTATATGGAGTCCCTGGCAGCACTTACCGATAAATTATCAGTAGAGACAGTAGAGGATGAAGCTTTGGAAAATAAGCCTTGTGTAAGGGTTTGTTATGAAGACGGAAGCTATGCGGGACTGTCATTCCACGGAGTACCGGGAGGCCATGAATTTACCTCCTTTGTGCTGGGGCTTTACAATGCAGCCGGTCCGGGACAGGCTTTAGAAGATGATGTAAGTAAGAGGATCGATGATATAAATAAAGAAGTGGACATCAAAATCGTAGTGTCACTTACCTGTACCGTATGCCCCGATCTTGTTGCAGCGGCATATAGGATAGCGGCTGCCTCCCCTAAGGTAAACACCGAGATCTATGATATCAATCACTTCGGTGAAATAAAAGATAAGTATCAAATTATGAGCGTTCCCTGTATGCTTATAAATGATGCTAAACCGCAGTTCGGTAAGAAGGATGTAAGGCAATTACTTGATCTTATAGAACAGGCGTAGATATAATAATTTATCGGGGAATTGGCAACATAAACAATTATAATAGTTTGTAGACATAGTTATTAGTTTATAAAAAAACTCCGTATAATTCAATCATACTCGCAACCCTTTCTCAAAGCTTCGACAA
>CAJPUK010000077.1 GCA_905373785.1 uncultured Johnsonella sp.
AGAAAAAGAAATAAAGATAATCTATCTTTATCAAGGACTAAAAGAAATAAGAAGTCATCCTTATCCGGAAAAAATATTACAAAAGTACAAAATCTCTCAGATATTATAAAAAAGAAACCTGAAGATATGGATGAAGATATACTAAACAGGTTAAATAGTATTTTATATGAGGACAGTACACAAAATCCTGAAAGTAATTTTGAAAAGGAACTTGAGCTTACAGCCGATACTATGATGAATGAGGGGCTTGTTAACGAAGATGCTTATGAAGGCAGGTTTGATACTCCGGCGCTTAAAACAAATACAGGTGAAAGTGATAGGATAATTGTATCAGGCAAAAGCACATCCGATTTGGATGCTACTGAGTGTGATGAAGAGATTTTGGACTATGATGAAGAAGAGGTTTATGAAGGTGAGTCATTAAAGCCTAATTTGGAAAACATAGCAACCTCATCCGGGAAAATTATTGAAAGAAGTGTCGACACAGGAGTAAGCGGCATAAAAACCTATGAGCATAAAAAGATACAAGCACAGGACAGCAGAAAGCCTGTACCTATAAGAAGTGATATTACAAAACCAACTAAGCAGTATGTCTATCCGCCTACCAATCTTTTAAACCTTCCTATTAAGAATTCTTCAAAATCCAATGAAGAGTTTAAGGCTACCGCAGCCAAATTACAGGAGACTTTACATAATTTCGGCATAGAGGTTCAGGTGAGCAATATAAGTATAGGTCCAACCGTTACCAGATACGAGATTTTGCCGGAGCCGGGGGTTAAGGTAAGTAAGATAGTAGGGCTCACGGATGATATAAAGCTTAACTTGGCAGCAAGTGACATAAGAATAGAAGCTCCGATTCCGGGTAAATCGGCAGTAGGTATAGAAGTACCTAACAAAGAAAATACCATAGTAAGTTTAAGAGAGCTTTTTGAGTCGGAAGAGTTTAAAAATACCAAGGCAAAGTTAAACTTCGCTCTGGGGAAGGATATAGCCGGTAAACCTATAGTAAGTGATATTGCAACTATGCCTCACCTTCTTATAGCAGGTGCTACGGGTGCAGGTAAGTCGGTATGTATCAATACCTTAATCATGAGTATTCTTTACAAGTATACTCCGCAGGAGGTAAGGCTTATCATGGTAGATCCCAAGGTGGTGGAACTTTCCGTATACAACGGAATACCGCATCTTTTGATACCGGTGGTAACAGATCCTAAAAAAGCTGCCGGTGCACTTAACTGGGCAGTCAAGGAGATGACTGACAGATACAAAAAGTTTGCCGAGCATGGGGTAAGAAACTTAAAAGGCTATAATGATAAGTTAAGCACCATAGAGCCTGATTTTGAAAAATTGCCGCAGATACTTATAATCATAGACGAGCTTGCAGACCTTATGATGGTGGCACAAAATGAAGTTGAAGATGCTATATGCAGGCTTGCGCAGCTTGCAAGAGCCTGCGGTATACATTTGGTTATAGCAACACAAAGACCTAGCGTAAATGTTATTACCGGACTTATAAAGGCAAATATACCTTCAAGAATAGCCTTTGCGGTTTCTTCAGGTATAGACTCCCGTACCATACTGGATACTGTCGGTGCGGAAAAACTCTTAGGTAAGGGTGATATGCTCTTTTCACCGCAGTCGCTGCCAAAACCTATCAGAGTACAGGGAGCCTTCGTTTCAGATACGGAAGTACAAAATGTAGTGGACTTTTTGGTAGAGCAAGGACTCGATGTAGGTTTTGATGAAAGTGCTATAAACAATATGGAAGAGGGTATAGCCGAGAATTCTTCAGCTGCTGCCAATGAGTTTGATGAATTATTTGTGCAGGTGGGAAGATTTATAATAGAATCACAAAAGGCATCAATAGGAAATCTGCAAAGAGTATTCAGAATAGGTTTTAACAGGGCTGCAAGAATTATGGATCAGCTTTATGAAGCCGGAGTGGTAGGAAAAGAACAGGGAACTAAACCCAGACAGGTGCTTATGACCTTGGAAGAATTTGATAAATATATTGAAGCTGTAGGTATTTTTGGATAGTTATAAAACTTATGTTTAGAAACTTAAGGTTTTCCGGGTGGTTATAAAACTTGTATTATAAACTTAAGGTTTGCGGAGTACTTATAAAGCTTTATATTAGAGATTAAGTTTTGCAAGGCAGTTATAAAACTTATATTAGAAACTTAAGGTTTGCGAGGTAGTTATGAAACTTATATTAGAAACTGAAGGGTTGGAGTATACTCTGCTACAGGGAAGCAGGGAAATAGAAGTAGAGAATCTGGTCTATGACTCAAGAAAAGATTGTAGCAATTCTTTATTCGTATGTATGAGGGGCTCCAAATTCGATTCACATAAAGATATTGATAAAGTAGTAAAAGCAGGAGCCAAGGCTTTAGTAATAGAAGAAGACATAAAGGATCTTCCAAAGGAAGTTACAGTTATCCTGGTAAAAAGCTCAAGAAAGGCGCTGGCACTTTTATCAGCTGCATTTTTCGGATACCCTGTAGAAAAACTTACTTCTATTGCCATAACGGGAACCAAGGGAAAGACCACAAGTACCTATATGTTAAAGACTATACTGGAAAAAGCCGGACATAAGGTAGGTGTAATAGGAACCAACGGTGTGCTTGTAGGAGATAAGCTCTTTAAGACACTAAATACTACACCGGAATCCTTTGATCTGCACAGATTTTTTAAAGATATGTGTGAGGCGGGCTGCGAGTACCTTATTATGGAAGTGTCCAGTCAAGGCATAATGATGGATAGAGTTTATGGAATAAAGTTTGATTATGCGGTATTTACCAATATTTCAAAGGACCATATAGGACCGGATGAGCATAAGGACTTTGAGGAGTATTTATTTTATAAATCAAAGCTTTTTTCTCAAACCAAGACTGCACTTATCAATATAGATGATAAGCATTCCGATTATATAATCAAAAATTCAAAAGCGGACAGACTCTATACTTACGGAGAAAGTGCAAATGCTGATTTTTGTTGTTCTGATATAGCTTATCTTTTTGCAGACGGATTTATAGGTATTGAACTTCGTATAAAAAATAAACTTAACTTAGATATGAAGGTGGCACTTCCGGGAAAGTTCAATGCAATCAACGCCTTAGGCATGGCGGCAGTGGCTCATCTTATCGGAGTGGAAGATGAGGTGCTTAAAGACTCGCTTACAGCTATACATGTGGCAGGAAGAATGGAAGTGGTACATAATTCTAAAACTTGCAAGGTCATAGTAGACTATGCACATAATGCACTTAGCATGGAAAGCTTACTTGATACACTTAGAGATTATAAGCCGAAAAGATTGGTAGTAGTCTTTGGCTGTGGAGGCAACCGCTCCAAGGACAGAAGATACTCTATGGGAGATATAGCAGGCAGAAAGGCTGATTTGAGTATAATAACTGCCGATAATTCAAGATTTGAAAAGGTTGAGGATATTATTGCGGACATAAGGTCAAGTATAGAAAAGGTAAGCAAGGACTTTATAGAAATTCCTGACAGAAAAGAAGCCATATATTATGCGGTTAAGAATGCAAAAGAGGGCGATATCATAGCTGTAATAGGAAAAGGGCATGAGGATTATCAGGAAATAGAAGGAGTAAGGCATCATTTTTTAGATAGCGAAGTTATCAAGGAAGCAGTGGGAGAAGTATAATGAAGAATGTGAATATAGATTTTATATTAAAAGCCACAGCAGGTAAATTAAAGGGTAAGAAAAATGATATAGAAGTACAAAGTATCTGCCTTGATTCAAGACAGGCTAAGGAAGGGGCTTTATTCGTTCCTATAGTGGGAGAAAAAGTCGATGCACATGATTTTATTAAAAAGGTGTATGAGAGCGGAATAAGGGTCTCACTCAGTGAAAAAGAGGATATTGAAGTACCGGAAGATATGAGCATCATTTTGGTAAAAAACAGTGTAAAGGCACTACAGGATATAGCAAAAGCTTATAGGGAAAGTATAAATATACCTATAGTTGCCATAACCGGCAGTGTAGGAAAGACTACTACCAAGGAGATGATAAGTCTTGCTCTTTCGGCACAAAAAAAAGTTTATAAGACTCCGGCTAACCAAAACAGTCAGGTCGGTGTACCTAAAACTATCTTGGAAAGTGATTTGTCGGCAGATGTTATAGTTATAGAAATGGGTATAAGTGAATTTGGAGAAATGCATCGTATTTCCGAAATAGTTAAGGCGAATGTTGCGGTAGTTAATAATATAGGTGTGGCACATATACAAAACTTCGGAAGCAGAGAGTCTATAAGAGATGAAAAACTTCATATCATTGACGGAATGAAGGAGGGGGCTAAGCTTTTTCTTAATGCCGAAGATGATATGCTTGCAGGCGCTAAGCTTAGCAAAAACATGGATGTTGAGTATTTTGCCATGTCGGATACCGGTCTAAGTAAAAACTACGCAAGCCACATAAAGCTTGTAGACTCCTGCCCGAAATTTACCGCACATATAGGCGGTGAAGAAGTAGCTGTTGAGCTTAATACACAGGGTATGCATCAGGTGCTTAACGCCGTAATAGCCCTTACTGTAGCTAAGCTTTATGGAGTCGATCTTAAAAGTGCAAGTAAAAAACTTTCAGAGTTTAGAGGATTCAAGCATAGGCAGGAAATTATAAAGTATAAAGATATAACCATTATAGATGACAGTTACAATGCAAGCCCCGACTCTATGAGGGCAGCTCTGCTTATATTAAAGGATATGAAGGCAAAAAGAAAAATAGCCGTACTTGCGGATATGAGAGAGCTTGGAGAAGATGAAGTAAACTTACATAGGCAGGTAGCCGAGTTTATAAAAGAAAATGCCTGTGTGGATCTGTTGCTTACCTATGGAGAACTTGCAAAGAATATACATGATTATGTGAGAGAGCATTTTAGTGTCTGTAAGGCTTTGCATTTTGATGACAAAGCAGAGCTTAATACTTTTTTGAAAAAGACAGTGGCAGCCGAAGATGTAGTGCTTTTTAAAGGCTCTAACAGCATGAAACTTTTTGACAGTGTAGACTATATAACAGATAGGAAGTAATTATGCAAGAGAGGTTTGCAAAGCTTATTTTGGATATATCCCATCACAAAGTGGATAAGTTATTTACATACATAATTCCTAAAGAACTTGAAGCGGATATAGAGTTAGGACAGGTAGTCGAGGTTGACTTCGGTAACTCTAAAATAAGCAGGAAAGCCTATGTTGTAGAAATATCCGACAGTACGGACATAGAGTATAATAAGTTAAGGTATATAAAAGGCATATTAAAAAGCCAAAGAGCAGCAGATATAAAACTTGTAAAGTTGGCACTTTGGATGAGCAGATACTATGGCTGTACCATGTCAAGGGCTATAAGTACTGTACTTCCTGTAAAAAAGAAGGTAGCTGCGATAGTAGACAGCTATGTATACAGGAATTTTGATATTTCAAAATCGGATGAAATTACAGCCTTACTCAAAAAAAAGAGAAGGACTTCATGGATAAGGCTTATGGAAGCTTTTAAGGATAACGAAGGTCTGACCTTTGAATATGTAAAGAAGGTACTTAAAATAAGTCCGGCGAATATAAGCAAAATGCAGTCGGAAGGCTATATAAGACTTGAAAGTACGAGATTATACAGAGAACCTAAGTTCGTATCAAAAGAAAGTACTTATGATATAGAGCTTAATAAGGAGCAAAGCCTTATAGTTGAAAGTTTTAAAAACGATATCAAAGAAAGAGAAAGAAATTACCTGTTGTTCGGCATTACCGGCAGCGGTAAGACGGTAGTTTATATAGAGCTTATAAAACACATTCTCTCTATGAAAAAGCAGGTGATCTTCCTCGTACCCGAGATAGGGCTTTCATATCAGGTGATAAGGCAGTTATCCCTGGTTTTTGGAGACAGGGTGGCAATAATTAATTCAAGCCTCTCTTATGGTGAAAGGCATGACCAGTTTCAAAAGGTGGTAGATAAAAAGGCGGATATAATGATAGGACCGAGAACCGCTCTTTTTACTCCCTTTGAGAATATAGGTTTAATAATTATAGACGAAGAGCATGACGGAGCATATAAGAATGAAAATATGCCAAGGTATGATGCCAGAAGGGTGGCAGTTGAAATAGCAAGATTGCATAATGCAAGTTTGGTACTTGGAAGTGCCACTCCCTCCATAGAAAGTTATACTATGGCATTGGAGGGAAAGTATAAACTTTTCAGGCTCAGCAAAAGAGCAAGTGAAGGCTCAAGTATTGCCGATACGCATATTGTAGATTTAAGAGAAGAATTAAAACAGGGCAATAAGTCGATATTCAGCAGGAAACTCAGTCAAATGATAGCGGATAGGCTAAAGAAAAAGGAGCAGATACTCTTATTTATTAACAGAAGAGGTTATTCAAACTTTGTGTCATGCCGAAGTTGCGGTGATGCGATAAAGTGTGTGCACTGTGATGTTTCAATGACCCTACATAAGGATAATGTGTTAAGATGTCATTACTGCGGCTACAGTATGCATTTGCCCACTGCCTGTCCGAGTTGTAATTCCAAATACCTGGCAGGATTCGGTATAGGGACGCAAAGACTTGAAAGTATGACTGCCAAGATGTTCCCGAGTGCCAGAGTGCTTAGACTTGATACGGATAATGCGCACAAAAAAAACAATACGGATAAGATTTTAAGCAGTTTTGAAAGTGGAGAATATGACATACTTATAGGCACGCAAATGATAGTAAAGGGGCATGATTTCAGCAAGGTAACACTTGTGGGTATCATGGCAGCGGACATATCTTTATATACCTCCTCGTACAATGCCTCTGAAAGAACCTTTGCCTTACTTACACAGGCGGCAGGAAGGGCAGGAAGAAGAGAGAGACATTCGGATGTGGTGATCCAAAGTTACAAGCCCGAACACTATGCTATAAAGGCGGCTGCGACTCAGGATTATGAAAGCTTTTATAAAGCGGAGATAGCCTATAGGAAGATGTTACTTTACCCTCCTGCAATACATATACTTTCAATTCAATTTGCTGCACTGTCTGAGGAAAAGTTATTGGAATTTGAAAAAAACTTTATCGTAAGGCTAAGTGTGGCTGTAAAGGAATACAAGGCTGTAATTACAGGACCGGTAAACCCAAGCGTATATAAGCTTTATGATTATTACAGAAAAATACTATATATAAAGCATTACCAATATGATATACTAAGTGAAATTAAAATTATAACGGACAGTATAGTGGATGAGCTTAACAGCTCGCTTGATATAGCGATCCTATATGATTTTACATAGAATGGAGATTAAAAATGGCAATAAGAAATCTTAGATTTTTAGGAGATGATATTTTATTAAAACCTTGTAAGAGGATAGATGCTGTTACAGACAGAATACGTATTTTGGCAGAAGATATGATAGAAACCATGAGATTTTCCAAGGGTGTGGGACTTGCGGCACCTCAGGTCGGTATACTTAAAAGAATGATGGTAGTAGAGGTGGAAGAGGGCAATCCTATAGTATTTATCAATCCTGAGATCACACAAAGGGAAGGTGAGCAGCTCGGCTTGGAAGGGTGTCTTAGTATACCGGGTAAGACAGGTATGGTAAGAAGACCGCAGAAGATACACGTTAAGGCATATGATCTTGATATGAAAGAATTTGAGCTTGATGTAGAGGACTTATTTGCAAGGGCTGTTTGTCATGAATGTGATCACTTGGACGGAAAGTTGTATGTAGACTTGATAGAGGGTGAGTTGATGGACTCCGAAGC
Organism: uncultured Johnsonella sp.; assembly: GCA_905373785.1. Taxonomy (GTDB): domain Bacteria; phylum Bacillota; class Clostridia; order Lachnospirales; family Lachnospiraceae; genus Johnsonella. The sequence goes on from CAJPUK010000077.1 coordinate 7,747, forward strand.
GGATGAAGAAGTAGCGGAATAATATAGTTTGCAATATAGTCTTGAAAGTTTTTTGAAAAATGTATCAAAAGAGATGAAGAAGTAGTGGAATAACATAGTTTACAATAGACCCTAAGCATAGAATAGGAGCATTGAAATATGAAAATAGTATTTATGGGAACTCCCGATTTTGCAGTGCAGCCGCTTAAGGCTCTTATAGAAAAAGGACATGAGATTGCTCTGGTTGTTACAAAGGAGGATAAGCCCAAAGGCAGGGGCTATGGGATGAGCTTTACCCCTGTAAAAGAAGAAGCACTTGCAAACGAAATAGAAGTATTTCAGCCGACTACATTAAATACGGAAGAAGTATATGAAAAGTTAAAAAGCATAGAAGCTGAACTTTATGTAGTTGTAGCTTACGGCAAAATATTGCCCCAAAAAATACTCGATCTTCCAAGGCTCGGCTGTATTAACATACATGCATCCTTACTTCCTTCATACAGAGGAGCAGCGCCTATACAGTGGGCTATAATAGACGGCTGCAAAAAGACGGGTATAACTACCATGCTTATGGACAGCGGACTTGATACCGGAGATATATTAAAAAAATATGAGATAAATATTGAGGATGATGAAACCGGCGGAAGTTTGTTTGAAAAACTTGCCCTGCTTGGAGCCAAGGCTATAGTAGATACTATAGAAAGCCTGGATACTATAGTGCCGGTAAAGCAGGAAGATACTGATACAAAATATGCAAGTGTATTGCAAAAAAGTATGGGTAATATAGATTTTTCAAAGGACAGGGATTATATAGAAAGGCTTGTAAGAGGTTTAAGCCCATGGCCCGGAGCATACAGCAGCTTAAGAGGAAAGAATATCAAACTCTTAAAAGTAAGCAAGGCTGATGTGACAGATATAAAATATAAAAAGGAAGATTACGGGAGACTTATCAGCACCAAGAATAATCTTTATGTAGTATGTAAGGGCGGATTGCTGGAGATATTGAATTTACAGCTTGCAGGCAAAAAAGCCATGCAGTCATCTGAATTTCTGCGAGGTTTTAAACCTGAAGAAGATTGGTTAAAGAGAGGATAAGAATATGCTTTACGGATATGGATTTGATTATACATATATCTTGGTACTTATAGGAGTAGGGCTTGCAATGTGGGCATCGGCAGGACTTAACTCCACTTATGCCAAGTATTCTAGGATAGCTTCAAGTATGAATATGACAGGGGCGGATGTTGCAAGAAAGATGCTTGCGGACAACGGAATATATGATGTGGAAGTAAGACATATAGCAGGTTCGCTTACCGATAATTATAATTCAAGAAATAAAACGGTTAATTTAAGTGACGGTATATATAATTCAACTTCGGTAGCGGCTATAAGTGTAGCTGCACATGAGTGCGGTCATGCCGTACAGGATAATGTAGGCTATATGCCTCTTAGGTTCAGAGCGGCTTTATTCCCTGTGGCGAATATAGGTTCAACTCTGGCTTGGCCTATGGTACTGCTTGGAATTTTCCTCGGGCATACCGGAGGGCTGTTTATACAAATAGGTATAGTACTTTTTATGTTTGCGGTACTTTTCCAGATAGTTACACTTCCTGTAGAGTACAATGCCTCACACAGAGCCTTGGTTCAGTTAAGAGATTGGTCAATGCTTAGGCAGGATGAAGAGGCGGGAGCAAGGAAGGTTCTTAATGCGGCTGCACTTACCTATCTGGTAGCGGCGATATCAAGTATTTTACAGCTTTTAAGACTACTTATTTTATTCGGAGGAAGAAGAAGGCGTGCCTAAGCCCGGTGATAGCGTGAATACAAGGGCTGTGGTTTTGGATATCTTAATAGATGTCAATGAAAATAAAAAGTACAGCCATAATGTAATAAATAAAGCGTTTAATAAATACAAAAACTTAAATAGACAGGACAGAGCCTTTATATCAAGACTGGTTCACGGTACCTTGGAAAGACAGCTAAGTATAGATTATATAATCTCTTTATACAGTAAGGTAAAAGTCTCCAAGATTAAGAATGTAATACTTCAAATACTGAGGCTGTCCATATACCAAATCATGTATATGGATAAGATACCCGACAGTGCGGCTTGCAATGAAGCTCTAAAGCTCGTTGAAAAAAGAGGTATGGTTGGATTAAAGCCTTATACCAACGGACTTTTAAGAACGGTAGTAAAGAACAAAGAAAATATAAGCTATCCGGATATGTCAACAAAGTACTCAATGCCTGAATGGATAGTAAAGCTTTTTAGTGAAAGTTATAGTAAGGCACAAGTAGAAGAAATACTTGAAAGCTTTTTAGAAGATAAAAAACTTTGTGTAAGAGTTAATTTATCCAAAACAGATCCGTACAGTATTACAAAAGCCCTTGAACTTAGGGGTATAGCTGTGGAAGTCTCTCCCCTTTTTGAGGACATACTTTATCTTAGTGATTTTGATTCAATTAGTGAAAT
>CAJPUK010000078.1 GCA_905373785.1 uncultured Johnsonella sp.
AAAGATCAATGATTCTATACACCGGTTTGATGATTTTAATAAACCCTATACCTCACTTGTGATCTCCGTCATATACTCAAGCATGGCGGCTGACTCCGATTGATTGACCATTACCAAGAGCATATCTCCGGCAAGTATCTTGGTATTACCTCTTGGAATTATCTCCGATGAGCCTCTTTGCACCGATACAAGCAGGCAGTTACTTGGCAGATCAAGCTCTGCTACCAATTTATTCTCAACATTACTTCCCAAATGCACCGAAAGCTCAAGCAAGGTCTTTTTATCTTTCATAGTTTCGTCTTCTTTAATGCCCTTAGCCTCCTTTTTATTCTTAAGTATATCCTCCAAAAGCATATCGTATACCGGCTCAACTCCAAGTAAGTCTGAGGTTACCATTGCGGTAAATACTACTACCGAAAGTGGCAGTAGTTGTTCAAAAGAGCCGGTCATTTCAAATATCAATATGATTCCGGTTATAGGCGCTTTTACTATGGCTGCAAAGTGCGCCGCCATGGCAAGTACCGCAAAATTAAGCAAATATTCCGTAGGTACATTAAGATAATTTACACAAAGTAAGCCGAAAGCACTTCCAAGCATTGCCCCCAGTCCAAGCAGCGGAAAGAATATTCCCCCCGGAACTCCTGAGCCGAATGATACAAAGGTAAATAAGTATTTTATTATTAAAAATGTAAGTATGGTCAATATACTAAACTTTGCAAAGCTTAATTCTTCTATAATGGCATGTCCGCCTCCTATAAGTACCGGCAGAGCCATGCCTATAATGCCTGAGCAAATAAAGGGTATCATAATCTTAAACTCTATACTTACAGGCAGTTTTTTATAAATATGTTTTGCCTTTATAACTCCATGGTTAAATACAAAGCTGCTAAGTCCCATAAGAACTCCAAGTATTGCCAAAGACCAGTAGTATTGTAAGGGCATCTTGCTAAGTGTCCTAAATTCAAGTGCCGGCACTATGCCAAATACCGATTTTGCCACCATATCGGCTGTAACTGCCGAGGTCATGGCTGAAAGAAGTACCACCGGTGAGAAGTTTTTATGCACCTCTTCCAGTGCAAACATTACACCGGCTAAGGGAGCGTTAAATGCCGCTGCAAGCCCCGCACTTGCACCGCTTGTAAGAAGGTATTTTCTTTCATAATCCATTCTGCCGGCTTTTTTAGACAAAATCGCACCTACAGCCGCTCCCATTTGTATGGAAGGACCTTCCCTTCCTACGGAAAGTCCTGCCGCCAGTGCCGTAATACCTCCAAAAAACTTGTATATAAGCACCTTTAGCCAATCAGTCTTAAGCCTCCTTGTTACCACTCCCTCTACCTGCGGTATACCTGAACCGGATATATCAGGCTCTTTTCTTACACAAAAAGCCACAAATACCGCAGCTACTATAAGCATGGCAAAAACTCCTACCATATTGAGAGGATTTGTCTTTGCAGCATTATAAATGTTGACCATGTGTTTTAGGAGTATCTCTCCCAGTATTCTGTATACAACTATTATAAGACCGCTTAGGATTCCTATAATAAAAGAATAAAAAATCATGGAATACTTTAATGTTGCATTTGATTCAAGCATATTTTGCGTATTTTGCTTAGGTTTATTAAAAAACATAAATCTTTATACCTCTTTTTTTATTTGTCTTTATGAAAAATTATACAATATCACCGATGAGACTACAATGCATAGCACAGACAAATTCCTGCCCTATGCCTATATATATGAATAAAATATATCTAAGCCTCATTAGCCCTTGGATAAAATAAGGGAAGTACTATCACTGCGTACCTCCCCTTATTTTATCTCATCTCCTCAATATGATATATATAATCAATAGTAGCCAAAGCCTGTATTATCTCACTATGGGTCTTATACTTTTTAAGCTCCTTACTGTCTATTGTAAATATTACCGAATATACACTTAATCCCGAACCTATATAGGCTGAGTTAAACTCTATATCATCGATTCTAAGTCCAAGCCTCCTTATAGTGGTCACAAAGTCCTGTAAATTTTCTTTGTTTTTTAATTCAAGATGTATCTCAAAATGATTCGACCTGTTTTTTAGGTACATCTCAAGCTTCGGTAAATATAAAAGTATGCCCCAAAGTGCGGTAAATGCAACTACGCTTACTATATAAAGTCCTGCACCGGCACTCAGGCCTATAAGTCCGCAAGACCAGAGTGCTACGGATGTTGTCAGTCCCTTGATTTGATTTCTTGAACTGAAAAGTATGGTTTTACTGCTTAGTATTGATATACTCAGTATTGCAAATGCCGATAAAACCGGTAAACTCATTTCCGTATTGTTCATTAAAAATAAGTCCATTATCATGGCAATAGCAGAAGCAAATGATACAAGTATAAAGGTCCTAAGCCCTGCCGAGTGTCTTTTACTTGCTCTTTCACAGCCTATCATTGAAGAAAGTAAAACTGCAACCGCAATTCGCAAAGCCACCGATAAAAGACTGATATCAGCTGTAAGACGCACCGTCTTACTTATGCTGTCTATAAATGAATTAATCATATCCTACCCCTTATCTTTCATTTATCATGTGCGGATTTCCATAGCTATTATACTGCTCCTCAGCAGCCTCTGTAAATGCGGCTTCTTCCTCTGAGATGGCACTGTTTCGCTTGGGAAGTTCTCTTTGTATAGCCTGGATTCTTTCTATTAAAAGCTCAAGTTCGCTCTGCTTTTTCTCCTCCGGTATCTCTATTTCCGCAGTCAGGTCTTCAAGTTTATTCGAATAGGACTTTGAAAGATATAAGGCAAGCTTTGCACAGCCCGGACCTATAAGCTCATAAAGCACACTTGAGGCTAAAATAATGGTTTGTAAGGCATTGCCCATGTCTCCTCCAAGTATCCTTGCACCGAGGGCTGCCAGTCCTATGGCAACACCGGCTTGGGGTATCAGAGCAAGTCCCAAGTAGTTTCTTACCTCCTTGCTTTTTCCTGCAATAACACTGCCCCAAAAAGCCCCTGCATACTTGCCCAAGATACGCACCAAAAAGTACAGTATACCTATGACAAGCAATGACGCTCCGCCACCGGATGCCTTAGGGCTTAATAATATATCAAGCTTGAAATTAAGTCCTGAACGCACAAAGAATACCAATAATATCGGAGGACTGAAATAATTGACCTGTTTAAAAAGCTTATCATCATCCGTAATGTTTATATAAACCGTTCCCATTGACATGCAGCCAAGTAAAGGCGATACATCAAGTAAGGCACAAATACCGCAAAAGGTAAAAAGCAGTGCTATTGTAATAATAAGCCTGTTGTCGGTAGAACGGTTTTTAGGCATAAGCAGTTTCATACATATGCCGAATAAGCCTCCAAGTAAAAGCACACAGAGATTAAATATTATAGGGCTTATAACACTTGAAAGGCTAAAACTTCCGGACTTTGCAGATATGGCTACGGATATTGCTATGCTGTAGGCAACCAGTCCGAACACATCATCAAGTGCAACTACCTGTAATAAGGTATTGACAAAGTCTCCCTTCGCCCCTGTCTGTCTTATGGTCATAACCGTTGAGGCAGGTGCGGTAGTTGATGCCAAGGCTGCAAGTACCATCGAAAAGCTAAGCCCCAATCTTAATATATAAAAGCTCAATATAAATACAAGCACAGAGGCTATAGCAGCTTCTAAAAAAGTAATAATACAGACCTTTATTCCGTTCTTTTTCAGTGTTGAGAACTTAAAAAACTCTCCTGTACTGAAAGCTATAAATGCAAGAGCTATATCCGCAATAAAATCAGTCCCTTCGATAATATTCATACTGACCAGATTAAGGCAGTAGGGACCTATAAGTATACCTGCAACTATATATGCCGTAACATTCGGCAGGCGAAGTTTTTTAGTTACCCTTGTTAAGGCAAAGCCCGAAAAAAGCATTAATGCTACAGGGATTATTATATCTGAAACGGGTGAGGATTTTTGAAATATTTGGTATATTGAACTTAGCATTATATCCTCCTTTCTACCATGTCTAATTGTAGGTTTTGAATGTGATATTATAGCATATTTTTTATAATAAAAAATAAAAATGCTAAGCCATAGCTTTATCTTTGACTTAGCACTATATTACAATGTTTAGCTTTATATACTTAGAATTAATAATAAGTATTGTATATATATTGTTATACCATATCATCAATGTAAAATACATCAGTACAATCTTGATATTTTTAATATCTTATTTTTATACTTTTATTGTTCTAATCTTTCATCCAACTTTCTTGAAAAGAAGGTGATTTTGGACCTGTAGATATAATTGTATTACCTATTTCTCCCCATAACCCACCATACTGAATGAATTTTTGATTATTTAATGGTGCTTCCTTTTCTCCTATATTCAATGTACTTCCTTTTCCATGTAAACATTTACCTTCTGATGTATAATCATTCGGTAAATACCATCCTCTGTATTGCGTGCCTGAAGTTGGAAAACTTGCATGAGTTCCAAGTGCTAAGTATACAATTACATGCGTATTTCCTTCATTTTCATTATAATTTTTCTTTATCAAATCGTCCCCGTTACCAAACAATAATTCTTCTTTATTATAATATTTACCTTCATTATTATGTGAGGCAAAATAAACTTTTTCAATCCCATAGGACTCATCTAATCTAACAGTAATATGTTCCCAGTCTCCTTCATGATTCAACTTTACCCCACCTACAGATGGTGCTTCGTTATACGGCAAAAATACCCAGTACTGAATACTTATATTTCCCGACTCATTTTTGAACAGGTGAGCATAAATTTTGCTTCTATGTCCATCAATATCTCCTTTATATACATCATCTTTATTATCATAATTATCAGGTATTTCTAAGAAGAAACCACCTGCACCATACACATCTCTGGCATCCTTTGAATAAATAATTTCCTCTGTATAATTTCCCCAAAAATCTTTATTATTATGCTTCATATAAGCAAGATTTTCTTGATTTACATTCCCTTGTTCCAGAATTTGATCATCAGGTAACGCTCTATAATGGAATCTCATATGAGCCTTACTTAAATATTCATCTACATTATCTGAATAGTATTTTTCATCTGTGTGAAAATAGTAACTTGGTGCATATTTATCTATAAGCAGTTCCTCAAGACTATCTTCTACACCATCCATATCTAAATCAACTTCATCTGCATATACAAAAGAAGTATTAAGAAATATAGTTGCAACAAATAAAGTAAAAATAACACCAATATGCCTTATTTTAATCATTTATTCTCCTTCTTCCTTAGTCTTACCGCTTCTAAGTTCTTTGAACATAAATACGCTTATGGAAATCACTGCAATTAAAATAAATGCAAGTGATATAGGTCTTTTAATAAATATATCCATAGAGCCGTCTGAAAGCACCAAGGCTCTTCTGAAATTCACCTCTGCCAAGGGTCCGAGTACAATTCCCAAAAGTATCGGAACAAGTTGGAAGTCCATTCTTCTGAGAAAGTATGCAAGTATACCGAATACCAGTATGATCATAACATCATAAACCCTGTTATTTGTTGAAAATGCTCCTGCTATACACATACTGAGCACAATACTTGCCAAAAGCTCATACGGTAACTTTGTAATATTTGCATAGAAAGGAATTAAGGCATTTCCAATCAAGTACATAAAAATATTTACAATGATAAGTCCGAACATAATTGCATATAGGATATTCCCGCTTTCTTTAAAAAGTGTCGGTCCCGGCACCATACCATGCACCATAAAGGCTCCCATCAAAATTGCGGTAGCACCGTCTCCGGGTACACCCAGAGTTAACATAGGAATCATAGTTGCACCGCAAGCACCGTTATTAGCGGACTCTGAGGCTGCAACACCTTCTATCTCGCCGTTTCCGAATGTCTCGGGGTGTTTTGATGCCTGTTTGACCTGATTATATGCAATAAATGCTGCCAAACCGCCACCGGTTCCCGGTGTGGCTCCTATAATGCAACCTATAATAGAGCCTATACCTATAGGTTTTCTACATCTTTTGTATTCTTCCTTAGTAATGACATCCTTTGCAAATTTACCTGCAACCTTCATATCTTTTTCAGGATCATACTGTGATTTCATCATTATTTCCGATATCGCAAACAATCCTATAAGGGCTATTATTAAATCTATGCCTGCCGTAAGTTTAATGCTTCCAAAGGTAAATCTTACCGTTCCGCTTATTTTGTCCATTCCTATAGTTGAAACAAATATACCTATACAAGCTCCTATAAGACCTTTCAGTATATTCTTATTGGAAACTCCGGCAATAACGGAAAGACCGAATACCGAAAGTGCAAAATACTCCGCCGGTCCAAAAAGCAAGGTGATTTTTGCTATTTGCGGAGCGGCAACTAAAAGTACTACAGCACTTATAAGCCCACCTATGGTGGATGCATATAATGCCATTTTCAAAGCCTTAAAAGCATGACCCTTTTCAGTCATCGGGTATCCGTCAAACAAGGTTGCGGCATTTGCGGAAGTCCCCGGAGTATTGATTAAGATAGCCGTTATAGAGCCTCCATAAGTTCCACCGCAATATATAGCCAGCAACATAAGTATGGCTGTAGTCGGCTCCATACCGTAGGTAAGCGGAATACAAAGTATAATTCCAAGGTCGGATGTAAGCCCCGGTATTGCTCCTACAACTATGCCTAAAAGTAGCCCGATAGGAATAATCAATAAGTTTTGCCATTGGAATAAAAGTTCAAATCCTGATCCCAGCCATTCCATACTGTACTCCTCCCTAAAACAAATTTGGTAAATTTACATTTAAAAAATAAGTAAATACACCATAAATTATAAATACGGTAACTATTGCTATAACATAATAAAGCCATTTTTTACTCTTATAAAACATCAATATACCGACCACCAGTAATATAGTATCAAGAATATATCCTATTATCCCGAACAATACGCCATATACTATTAACATCAGTGCAAAAATTAAAGTTCGCAACTCTTTCCTACAGCCGATAGATGAAAATGCTTCTTTATTTATTAATACCGTTTTTTTAGGTAGTCTTATTCCCTGTATGAATAAACATACAGAGAATACAAACAACCCTCCTATGGCTATTTGAGGAACTGTAGTCGCATTAATAACACTTTTTTCTGCAGTTTGTATTTGTGATGGAATTAAAAACCACAAAATTGCTGAAATAATTGCAAATATTCCGCCCGATATAATTTCATTATTATAACTTATCTTTACAGTCCTCATACAATCACGCTCTTTTCTTATTTTAATAATTCAATATATTGTTTCATATCTTCAGTTTGTTTATTGATCTCATCAATAATTTCTTTTTCATCCGCTTCCCAAGCTTTCATTCCCATATCTTCCATAAAAGCTTGGAATTCAGGATCGGCATACACTTTTTTAATGTAATCAATAAGGATTTGCTTCTTCGCTTCATCTACATCGGAACGAACCGCAAAATAATCCATTCCTACAAATTCAGCATCTATTCCTTGTGATTTGAATGAGGGGATATTTCCTATTCCTTCCACATCAATACCCTCAGGTATGAAGGTTCCAAGGCAGGCAAACTCTCCGCTCTTTACATACTCACGATATACAGGCGGTGAACCTATAGCTATATCTACATGACCTCCGGCAAGTGCATTGATAGCTTCCTGACCTCCGTCAAAAGGAACCGCCTCTGCCGGAATACCGAGTTTTTCAAACAGTAGACTTATCATAGTAAAACTGTCATTACCCGGTCCGCCCGTAGTTGCGTATTTAACTGTTTTTCCTGACTTACCATATTCTTTTAAGTCTTCTAATGTGGAAATGCCGCTATTCTTAGGATTACTTAACACTACAAACTCCACCTGTCTCATACCGATCAGAGGGCTTATGTCCTCAAGTTTATAATTAGTTCCCTGTATAAAATTAGGTGTTAATGAAAAAAGCGGACCGTTGCTTACTATCATGGTATAACCGTCAGAATCCTTAGCCATAAAATCACTCATTGCAACAGTTCCCGAACCGCCGGTGTGGTTTTCTACAATTACAGGTACTCCCAAATACTTTTCTCCATAAGAAGCAACCTTTCTTGCAATAGTATCCGGACCGCCTCCTACAGACCAAGGCATAATAATGGTAACTTGTTTTGACGGAAATGTTTCTTCTTTCTTTTTACAGCCGAAAAGTGACAATGCTGCACATCCCACCAATAAACCTATCAAAGCTTTTTTACACATATAACTCTACCTCCCTTTTTTATTTTTTATATCTGTAAGCCATAGCTTCATCTATTTCAAATTCAATACTCCCATTGCCATACTCAACTTCTTTTAAATACTCATACTCTCTTGAAGGATCTGTAAACAGCACCTTAATATCTCTTCCATCTTCTTTTGCCCATTTTTTAAGCAGTTCATATATTTGCGGATTGGCACTGTTATACCTCCTCTCGGATGAGGCTGTCGTAATGCAAAATTCAATCGGCATTACCCTCATAAACCTCTCATCTACTGCGTCAAGCTGACCATGATGCGGAATTTTTATAAAGTTGATATCTTTTATACACTCTTTTATTCCTTCAGACCAGTTTGCAGGTATATTGTCGGCACAAAACAGTCCCTTAAAGCTCTTATACTCAAGTTTTAGTAACAAGCTCGTATGATTGGACATAGCATCCATTTGATCAACTAATGCTTGCGCCTGCTCAAAATTTTTACACTCATACAAGCTCTTATAATACTGTAAAAACTTATCTGTAATATCAGGACTTGCTCCAAGTACGCTCACATCTATGCCGGCAATATTTCTTTTATCTCCTACACATAAGGTCTCAACCTTAATATTATTTTTCCTAAAAAAGTCTAAAGCCTGTGCAAATTCATTTAACGCCCTGCTAAATAATTTACTGCTGTTTTTATTAAACTCTTTATCTTCAATAAATTCAATTTTTTTAACTTTTTCAAAATCTTTGGGAATCCACACCCTTGATATGGAAAAAGACTTAATAATGCTATCTAAGTTTCCCACATGATCTTCATGAATGTGTGTAAGTATTAATTCATCTATGTGGCTTATTTTTTCTTTTTCTAAGAACTTGACTATATTTATTCTTTCTTCATAGCCTTCATACTCCGATTCTAAACCGCTGCCGGTATCAATAAGCATATTTACGTTATCTGATTGAAATAAAAAGGCATCTCCATAGCCTACATTTACACAATTTAGTTTCATATCTTCTACCGCTTTCTATAGTAATTTATGACAAATAAAACTCTTTAATATATTTTTCAACCTCCAAACGATCATACATAAACGGTCCCGGATTTTCCATTTTTAAACTGACTGTGGCTGCGGCAATAAGTAACGCTTCACCTATCGAACTGTTAAGTCTTTCAGTTATATATGTACTAAAGCAGGTGTCCCCCCTTCCGCTTCTTCCCGAAAGATTACGAGGCTTTAGAGCTTTGGCATAGGTTTTACCGTCTTTATAAACGATTACTTCCGTATTGTGTGTAATCATTACTTCCTTTGCCCCCCAGTCTGCAAGTATTTTTGCAGCCTCATATCTGTCCTCTGTTCCTGTAAGTACCGTAGCTTCCATAGCATCTGTTTTTAAAAAATCTATCATAGGTAAGTATTTTAACTTATTTTCCCAGTCCTTATATTCCATACTGTCTTTATCCATATGCCTAAGAACGCCCTGCACATCCAATGCAATTTTACCTTTATTAAATACATATTCTATTATATCTTCATTCAGATCTCCGCTCATCAAACCTGCTATATGATATATCTTTGTATCAATATTCGGAATATCGGAGGTCTTATAAGGCTCTATCTTTGATATGGCAACCGATGTTCTTTTTTCCTTATCAGCTGTATGATATTGATTCTTTATAGATGTATTGGTAGGTGAAAAAGCATGGTATACATCTACATTCTTTGCTTTAGAAAAAACCTCATCAACTTGCTTGCTATCCTTAGATTTTGGAAGAACCGCCACTTTATGTCCCATATTGCCGGCTGCAAAACCGGAATATACAACCGCACCTCCAAGTTCATGTAATGTAAAACCGTCATAATCAATATTAATATCTTCTGATATCTGCCCTAAAATAAACAAATCATACATAACTATCCCCACCTTTAACTCTATAACAATATTACATTAATTTTATATAAAGTTATTGTAATAT
>CAJPUK010000079.1 GCA_905373785.1 uncultured Johnsonella sp.
GTCTTTAAATACTCTTTTTCTGTATATTTGCCCCAAAACACAGCCTTTTTGCCAAAATAAACAACCTCATCATTAAGAGGCATTTTATTGATACAAGTTTTCATTTCCTCATAATCAACTTCATCTGTGTAAAAAAGCACATCTTTTCCGGCAAGAGGCTCATTCCACCATGCAGGAAGGTGTAAGGCATCTTCCAGATATTCTTCCCTTGTAAGTATTACATTTTTTATATCGAATGGAAAAGCCTTCAGTATTTTGTTTACTTTGATTTTAACGGTTTTGCTATCATCATCTGTATCAAATATTATATTTCCGCTGTTGACATAGGTAAGCACATCCTTATAACCTATCTCGGTAAGTTTTGTTTTAAGTTCCCCCATGGATACCTTGTTTTTTCCGCCGACATTTACTCCTCGAAGCAAACAGATATATTTCATTTTGTTAGAACCTTCGCCTTTCTCTTATAGTTTCATATTATATTCTTATTTTGTATCGACGCAAATTATTGTATCTCTCCTTACGACAAATACAGATGTTAGTACGTTCAACTAATGAAGGGACAGTATAATTTATAAATACATCTCTATGTACAGAGAACGACAAGGACTCCTAAACTATGTCACTCAAACAAATCCAAGCGTAGGCAGGAGGCTCGGAGCGTATAAAGCTATAGTCTTGAGTCTCTGCTCTTTGAATACTTAATCAAGATTACAGTTCAACGGCAACTTCCCAGTCCTTTATATCCGGTAGCAGATCTTCTTCCAAAAGCTTATTAATTATTTCAAGAACCGACTCACTGTCAAAACCGTCCTTTCCGTAGATTATGATATTTTCTTCCCGGTCGGTTTTAATTGTGCTTACTTCAAAGTGAAAAAACCCGGCTTCCTTATCTTGACACAGTTGTACAAAATTAGACACACGTTGCATTTGAGGTACTGGAAGCGGATGTGAAGGAGTTAAAATTAAAAAGTCTTTGTCACCGTTACAGATTGCTGTAAGGTGATTTTTTATAGCTTCAATTGTAACATTCTCTTGTTCCTTGCCGTCAACTACAAGAGTCCAATCAGTATATTTCTTTTCAAAAAAATCAAATAATGCCATAGTTTACTCCTTTGTAAAATTCATTTATAGAAGCTGATAATAGGTGTATTAAATATTTGAACCGGTTTATACACCCCCCTCCACTAATCTTATAAGTTTAGAATAAGAACATCATTCAACTTCATCTCCCCTTGGTATTAGGAATATTTAATATTTGCTCCGACTTATATAAACCCCACTAATCTTATAAATTTAGATTAAAAATATCAGTATTATCAGTTCTTTTAGTATTACTGTATGCATTATATAATAAAAATCCTATGATTTATACACTATGGTGCAAGAATATACATCTTATTTAACTCATATCACCATTACTTTTCGGGTGGGTATAGAAACTACCTTGTATTTCAATCTTTTTAGCGTTTAGACCTTTAAAAAAACGAGTTACAAATTTCACGGACGAGGATGTCCAAAGCGTCAGCTCGCTACGAAGTAGCGAGCAAGCGAGTTTTGCAGTTTGTGAAAATTTGTCGAAGTTTTTTTGAAAGGTCTGCGAGTATGATTAAAATACAAGGTAGTTTTGTAAAACCCTATGCAGGGTAGTTTAGTAAATCCCTATGCAGGGTAGTTTAGTAAATCCTTATGCAGGGTAGTTTAGTAAATCCTTATACAAAGTAGTTTCGTAAATCTTATAGTTCATAAATCCTATAATTTATAAACTAAGCAGCACAGTATTAAATACCCCTAATACCCAACTACTCATTATCCGCTATAAGCGCCTTGATCTTCTCATCCATCTGAGTAAATGCCTCATCAACACTCAAATTCCCAAGAGCCAAACCATTTACCGCATTATAGATGGCATTGCTCATTTCATTATAGTACACCGGTACACCGCCCGGGAAAGGAGAGCTTATAAGCTTAGCCTGCTCTATCATAGCACCCGGATTTTCAATCTTGCCGTCTGCTACAAGCTTTTCTAAAACAGAGTTTCTTGTCGGAAGATTACCAAGCTCCTCATTAAGCTTCTCCTGAACTTCGACAGAGGTATACCAGTCAATAAACTTCCTTGCAGCTTCCTTATTCTTTGAAAACTTTGTAATTCCAAGAGCCTCGGGAAGAGCCATGGTATAATGTGCATTATCACTAAGTCCCGGCATAAGTATAGGAGTCACCTCACCCACAACTTTGCTCTTTTCAGGGTTTTGAACATTACTTATATAAGAGCTCGGTCCTGTCATGAAACTTGCGCTGCCTTCAGTAAGCCTTGTGTAGGTCTTTCCACCGTCTGCGGTCTTGTCAGCCGGATCAACCAATTCTTCTTTGATAAGCTTATCATAAAAGTTCAAAGCATCCTTTACAGAAGATTCATTTAAGGTGCCGTCATCGTTGAATACCACATCATTCATAGTATAGGCAGTCCAGATAAGTCCGGTACTTGCCTTTTCCTCAGCGGTAAGTACAAGCGGATATGGATGCTCTGCAACACCTGCCGCCTTTATAGCCTTGACTGCCTCATAAACCTCATTATAAGTCTTAGGTGCTTCTGTAATGCCTGCATCGGCAAAATGCTTGGTGTTGTAATAAGCTATTCTGTAATCATTAGAATAAGGCATAGCAAGTACCTTATCACCTATAGAAAAGGTTGAAATAGTAGGCATGTCGGCTTTAAGCTCGGCATCGACCTCAAGCGGTTCAAGCCAGTCGGCTTCACCGAACTCACCGACCCATGACCAGTCAACCTCAACTACATCGGCACTTGCCTCACCGCCGCTTGCAGCTATAGAAATCTTATCCCTTATAGCATCCCAGTCAACTTGACTGATATTAACATTTATTCCGCTTTGGTCGGTAAATTCTTTTAGAAGTTCATCTGAGGGAACTGCCCACTCGGGGATCATAACCGTAATGGAATCAGAACTGCTGCTGGTTTGTGCCTGACCTTCCTGAGAACTTTCGTTAGCAGCTGCACCGGTTGCCTCGCTTGAACTGCCGGTATTTGAGCAGGCGCAAAGTGCAAGTGCTGTTAAAGCGGCTGCTCCTATTGATGTTAATAATTTTCTTTTCATTGTATTTATTTCCTTCCTAATGTAATAATTACATAGTGTATAGTATCATTGATATTTAGCCTTATTACTGCTTTGTTAATAGATTGTAACAAACGCATAATAAAGGAAATTGAGATTTATTCCACTATTACCTATGTTAATTAAATATCAATGATACACTACAATAGTTAACTTGGACTGTGTATAGAAATACTTATTAAGAACCTTCTCTTGCAAGAGTTTTCTGCAAAGTGATGAATTTCTTTATAAGTTCCTACTATCCGTTTTCTAATGAGTATTGATTTAATAAGTGCTTAAGCGGTCAATAAATTTTACTAACCTTTAAGGCTGTCACTTATTAAGCCCTTTATCAAAAATTTTTGTATAAAAATAAATATGATAAGTGTCGGAATCATGGACACAACACTTGCTGCCATCTGTGTCTCCCAAGTGGTCTTATAAAGAGATTGATAATCTGTAAGAGCCATGGCTAGGGTTCTGTTCTCGGCAGATAATATAAATGTCCTTGAAAAAAGCAAGTCACCGTATGCTCTTATAAATGCAAAAAGCCCTGCGGTTATAAGCCCCGGAAGTATCAAGGGTGCAAGTACAAACCGCACTCCCTGAAGCCTTGAGCAACCGTCAACCCATGCGGCTTCTTCTATTTCCTTTGGAATATCCTTAATATATGAATATAAAAGCCAAAGGCTCATAGGCAGGCAGACTGATATATTGGCAATTATAAGCGCAAGTTTCGTATCCAGCAAGCCTAAGTGTTTGAAAACCATATACATAGGGGCGGCAAGTATGACTTCGGAAAACATTTGCGTCAATATAATTAATAAAAGTACGCCCTTCCTTAACCTGAATCTATACCTTGCAACGGCATAGGCAGCTAAGATTCCTATAATTACACAGATAAAAGCGGAGGCAAAGGATATAAGAAAGCTTGTTCCAAGAGCCGGAAGTATGCTTTTTTCTCCAAATAGCACCGTTTTATAATTTACCCATTCCAATTTGCCGCTAAACCATGTCGGAGGCCATTTGATTATATCTTCATACTTCTTTAGAGAGGTATTTAACATAATAAATATGGGGCTGATAAAGAGGAAAATATAAAAGGCATAAATCAAGGTTCTTAAAAGTTTGAACATCCTTTTTTTCTTAAGCATATCAGTTTTCCTCCTCCACATCCAGTTTGTAGTAAATAAGTGTAAATACAAACAGTATCACCACTGCTATGGAAGACAGTGCATAGGCAAGCCCTAAGTTGAATTTCGCAAAGGCTTCTTCATAGATTTTCAGGATAAATGTTTCCGTACTTCGCATAGGTCCGCCACCTGTCAAAACAAAGATGACATTAAAAGAGTTAAATGTCCATATACCTACCAGTGTTAATGTAACCAGGAAAACTCTTTTGATACAGGGGCAGGTTATGACAAAGAAGCGCCTTATAACTCCGGCACCGTCTATTTTCGCACTCTCGTAAAGAGAGGGGTTGATGCTTGAAAGCCCTGCCGAAAACATCATGGAAACCATAGGAAGTCCAAGCCATGCATCTACAAAGGCGGCAGCAAAAAATGCAGTAATAGGATTAGAAAGAAAACTGATGTTCTCGCTTATAAATCCCAATTTTTGCAAATAAAAGTTAAGGTATCCGTAGTTTCCGTCAAAAATCCACTTCCATATGACTGCAACCGTAACCTGTTGCAGCGCCCAAGGGAGTAGTGAAAGAAACTTAAGCGTTTTTGAAAAATACAGCTCGCTGTTCATAAAAAGTGCCATTATAAAGCCCAAAGAAAGCTTGAAGAATACAGCAAGCAAGGTATATCTGAAGGTAAGCCAAAGTGTGGGAAGAAAAACTTTGGAGCTAAAAAGCTTTTTATAATTATCAAGACCTACAAAGGTCATATCTCCATTTATAATAGCTATTTTATAAAAAGACCCCGATATAATTCTATATATAGGGTATCCGAAAAGTAAAGCTACCATGACAAAAAGCGGTAGCAGTAAAAGATAGGGCTGAATACTCTTTGTCATGGTAAACTTTGAAAAATTATTATTGTGCGATTTCAGCCTGCGCTTCATCTAATGCCTCTTTTGCTCCCATTTCACCTGTAACAGCCTTTTGTACTGCCGTTAAGAATGCCTTGTTAAAGCTGTCCCAATCTTCGACCTGAGGTTCACTTATACCGTACTCAATGCTTGCAGCAAAGGCTTGCATAAATTCGGTCTTGAATCTCTCGTCATTAAACTCTTCTTTTAAGATAGGAAACCATCCAAATGCCTCCGATACCGGTCTTTGGTACTCAGGCTGTCCCATAAACTCAACAAACTTCCAAGCAAGCTCCTTGTTCTTACTTATACTTGAGATAACATAAGAGTCTGTTACCAAAGTCTCTGCCTGCTTAACTCCGGCAGGAAGTGCAGCTACCTTATAAGGTGCCTTATCAGCCGCTGCATCAAGTGTTTCCTGCTCCCAAGGACCTGATACGAACATAGCCAGATTACCGTTGGCAAAAAGTTTAGCCTGATCTTCTCTTGCAGTGCTTACCACATCGGGAACCAATTTCTCATCATTAAACTTCTTAAGATACTCTAAGGTTCCTACATTAGCTTCAGTATTGAAAGTGATCTCACCCTTATCGTTAACCAAAGCACCGTCGTTCTGGTAGATAAAGTTAAGTAACTCATCTGTTCCGCTTGTTACATCTGTAGGTATGGCAAAGCCGTACACATCAGGATTATTTGTATGAACTGTCTTAGCTGTTTCAAAAAGTTCTTCCCAGTCGGTAGGCGCTTTTTCGATTAAATCACTTCTGTAGTATAAGGCTCTTGAAGAAAATGCCATAGGTATACCGTACTGTTTTCCGTTTACCTGACCTGTAGCAAGTACAGATTCAACCCTCTTTGACTTGAACTCATCTGTGATATTTGCACTGAGATCTTCTGCTACACCTAAAGAAGCAAGCTGTTTTAAGGTTCTTGAGCCTGTAAGCATGATATCGGGAGCGTCTCCTGCCTGATAGAGTGAAACTATCTTTGAATTAAGCTCATCCCAGCCTACAGAAACTATTTCCACCTTAACGCCCTCATTGGCTTTTTCAAAGCCTGCTATACCGTTATCAAGTTCTTCTTTTAAGTAACCTGAATCATAACCGGGTACAAGCATTTTAAGTATGGTGCCTTCACCATCTGCTGTCTTTGACTCGGCACTTGATGAAGCTTTTGACTCGGCTGCTGTACTCTCTACGCTGCTTTCAGCAGGTTTTGAACCTGAAGAACAGGCTGCTAAGAAACTGCTTGCAAGCATGATACTTGCAATACTTAATGATAAAAACTTTCTCATAAAACTTTGTATGTATATTAACATACTCTCCCTTCTTTTATTGTTTGCTAAATGCACGAGCATTATACCAAATTTTAAGTAATATATCTACATATATAGTTACTTTAAGTTGAATAAAATAAATAAATACAATAATTAGTAGTATTTTTTGTTTTTTTAGGTTAAGATAATGTTGGAAAATGATATTTCAAGAGGAGTTATATAATGAATATATATAGCAGTACACACAGTTTTAATACCTTAAGTACTTATGATTCGGGGACAGATTTACTTAAAGAGCTTAGGGTAATTAGAAATGAAGAGTTCGGTTTTTTTGTGGCTTTCAATGTTGAAAAAAGAGCCTATGTAAGCCTTGGAAGACACTATGATTTACCTTGGTGGGGGCTTGAGAACAGATATCGCTTTGAGACCATTGTTATACATGGTGAAAATCACACAGCTGCCAAGATAGAAAACTATCTGTGTTCTTATATAGAAGATGATGATAAAAGCCTATATGCAGATGTGATAAACAGTGAAAAAGCTTTGTATTATGAAAAAGGAGCGGTGCCTATATATATAAGCGGAAGTATAGCCGAAGGTTTTGCTGCCGATACCTTAAGCCTTAGATTTAATTTGTATAAAAGCAGTGCCTACTATGCAGAGGAGCTGATTGAAAGTAGGGATTTTAATATAAATGTTATGGATTTTTCTCTTAAGGAAGAGGATAAGGTATTCTTTCTTGACCTGTGGCAGCATCCTTGCTCATGGGCAAGGACTTACGGTTTGGAATACTTTAGCGACAGACATTTTGAACTTATAGAAAAGTATATAAGAGAATTGTCAAAACTCGGTCAATGTGTTACAGACCTTATAGTGTCGGACTTTCCCTGGGCAGGTCAGGCTTGCTTTATGATAGAGAATAACCCTTCCCGTCTGTATGAGTACAACATGGTAAGGATAAGTAAAAGAAACGGTGAATTTATATATGATTTTGGTATAGTTGACAGGTATATAGAACTTTGCCTAAAATATAACATTTGCAAGGAGATAAATCTTTTCGGTATCTGCGGTAATTGGCATGGCTTTGATTTCAAATCCCCTATGACAGATTATGAGGATCCTATACGGCTAAGTTTCTATGATGAGGACAGAGCTTGTTATGATTATATAAGGAATAAGGCTGAGCTTGGAAGATACTTAAAAGCCTTATTTGCACATTTGGACTCTAAAGGCTATATGTCTATAACAAAGATAATAGGTGATGAGCCGAGTGATTATAAAAAATTTGCAGGCTTTCATGAATTCTTAAGCTCCTGCTATGAAAAGGAACTTAAGTTCAAGTATGCCTTGCACAGTGCTACCTTCCTTGATGATTATAAGGGAAGTCTTGAGAGCTTTTCACTTAATTCAGCCTATGTAGGATATTATGTAAAGAATGGAAGGCTTGAGGGAATATTAAAGGAGAATTCCAAGGAAATGACATGGTATCCTTGTTGTTTTCCTAAAAAACTTAATACCTTTGTGTCAAGTCCGCTTATAGAATCAAGGTATCTCGGACTTTACACATATTTGTGGAAGTTTAAAGGAATGCTTCGCTGGGCTTACGGACTGTATACGGAAAAGCCTCTAAATAACATATCCTATAAACCGAAAAAGTGGCAGGCGGGAGATATGTTTTTTGTCTACCCCGGTAAGGATATGGAAGTTATGCACAGCATAAGAGAAAAAAATATGCTTTTTGCCATACAGGATTTTAATATTTTTAAAAAACTTGAAAAACAGGGTCTGGATGTAGAAAATTATCTGCGTGAAAAGATGGAAATAAAACTGCTTGCAGGAGTGGGAGATAAAGAGCTTAGCCTTGAAATTGATGAGTACAAAGACTATGAGTACTATAAAAGGATAAGGGACGAATTGATAAGGAGTTTTTATGAGAAGTAAAGAGGAATTGCTTAAATCACTTGCAGAATATGTAGTTGAGATGGAAGATGAAGATATAGTTGATATTGCAAATGAATATCTTAAGGCAGGTTATCCGGCTCAGGAAGGCATACTTGACGGACTTACTGTAGGCATGGTTGAGGCAGGCAGACTCTATGACGAAGAAGAGTATTATATAGCGGAGCTTTTGCTTTGTGCTGATGCAATGTATGCAGGTATTAATGTACTTAAAAGTGCTATTACGGAGAGTAATGAGAATAAAATAAAGGCTGTTATAGGTGTTATAGAAGGAGATACACATGATATAGGAAAGAATCTGGTAAAAATCATGCTTGAGACTGCCGGTTTTGAGATGATAGATCTTGGAAGAGATGTGCCTATAAATGAGTTTGTCAATTCGTCTATAGAAAATAAAGCAAGCCTTATATGTATGTCCTCACTGATGTCTACCACCATGTACGGCATGAAGGATGTTATAGAGGGTCTGAAGCAAAAAGGTTATAGAGATAATATCAAGGTCATGGTAGGCGGAGGACCTATAACCGATAAGTTTGCAATGCAGATAGGGGCTGATGCCTACTCTGATAATGCGGTTGAGGCAGTAAGTGTTGCAAAAGCGCTTTTTAATATTGCATAGGGCTTACGAATGAATAAATTTCCCATATATAACTGTCCCGATATTCTTTTATATGACTATGATAATGAGTATAATAAGTTATATCAAAGCAAGGTCTATGAGCTTGAGGGGGCACTTCAGCTTTTTGATAATGATAACAGACTTAATGAGGTATATAAGCATTTGCTTAGGTACGAGAGACTTTCATTGGATAAGAAATTAAAATTTGACACGGAAATCAATAATATTAGGCTTGTACTTATAAATAAAGTAAAAAGTGCATTGGATAAGGGCTATGAACTTATAAGCGTAGCCGATCCGCTCTCAAGCATAGAATTTTTAGGTTTAAAAGCAGCCAAAACTTACCTTGATATATTTTTGCTTGATTTTCTATATGACATAAAGCAAATCTGTGAGGGCAGAGCCTTTATACATCTATGCCCGAAGTTAAGCATATTGCTTATCAAGGCTATGGAAACTGATAAGAAAAGGCTTGAATATAAGGCTTATACTATAAAGGTGGATAATGTTAAATTAGATAAAACTTATCCGTCTATTGTTCATGCCTTAATATATGATGGAAAAAGAAGGGAAATCATATCAGGACTTAAATGTATACATTTTTTTGGAAAAACCGACACTGTGGCTGTTATTAAATTCAATAAAAAAGATATTGCTGCATCGTTGCTTAAATAAGTATAGCAAACAACTTCCCTCCTTTCCTGATTGCATACATCAAAAATTCTCAGCCTAGCCCAACTACACTTACGTTTTTTGATTTACACAGTCAGAGAAATATTTATCGTTTTTGATATGCTTATTTTGTAAACAATGCACTCGGCACAGCAAAGGTTAGCTGATGTTTTTTTGCTCTCTGCACTCAGAAAAATATTCATGTTTTTTATATACTTATTTTGTTAATGATGTAGCGATGAGATGATAGGATTTTAGATGAAACAAAGTATACTTGATTATTTGAGAAAAAATAATATTGAAATAAATGCCGCCTGCAACGGTCTCGGTTCTTGCGGCAAATGTAAAATAAAACTTAATAAGGATTTTGATATAGATAAGGCGGATACAAAGCTTCTTAGCAAGGAAGAGATAGAGGAAGGCTATAGACTTTCCTGTATGCATTTTATAGA
>CAJPUK010000080.1 GCA_905373785.1 uncultured Johnsonella sp.
ATATCAAAATCATATCCATAAAAGACTATATAAAAAATCCTAAAGAAAACGGGTATCGTTCTTATCATATGATCATAGAAATACCGGTGTTTTTTTCCGACAGGAAACAGGCTATGAAGGTTGAGGTGCAGATAAGAACTATAGCTATGGACTTTTGGGCAAGCCTTGATCATCAGATAAAATATAAAAAAGAGTTTCCGGGTGCGGAGAATGTCAGCAGGGATTTGAAAGAATGTGCGGATATAATAGCTGATACGGACAATAGGATGTTAAAAATCAGGAAGATAATAGAAAGCAGTACAGCTGAAAGCAATGTAAACGAGGAAAATCAGTGATTTTGATAAACCTGTTTTCAAAAAGTTACAGTTCGCAGGTGATTTATAACTGAAATTTAGATACTTTTGGTTTTGTGACAAAGATAAATGACGGCAGTAGCCCCTTAGATATATATATAACATACCAAAATAAAAGCTTACTTTCATTTTGGTATGTTATATTGTATATCTAAGCTACCTAAGCTGTAACTTCAAAAACAAATTAGAGTATTTCTGCCATTTCCAAAAGCAGCTTTTCACTGTTATTCCAATCAAGGCAGGGGTCTGTGATAGATTTGCCGTATATATGTTCGCCTATCTTCTGATTGCCGGCTTCAATATAGCTTTCTATCATAACTCCTTTTACAAGATTTTCTATGTCTTTGGAATATCTTCTTGAGTGCAGTACTTCTTTTACAATACGTATTTGCTCCATATGCTTTTTATTAGAGTTTGCATGGTTGGCATCTACTATCAGGGCGGGGTTTTTTAAATCTCTTTCCATATAGAGGCTGTACAGATGCTCCAGATCCTCATAGTGGTAATTAGGTATATTTAAAGCGTTTTTATCAACCGCACCTCTTAAGATGGCATGACTGAGAGGGTTTCCTGTAGTCTGTGCGGAATAGCCTCTGAATATAAAGTCATGTGCCTGCTGTGCCGCATATATTGAATTAAGCATAACAGTAAGGTCGCCGCTTGTAGGGTTTTTCATACCTACAGGTACATCACAGCCGCTTGCTGTAAGGCGGTGATGTTGATTTTCCACAGATCTTGCACCTACGGATATGTATGACATAAGATCATCAAGGTAAGAAAGATTTTCGGGATACAACATCTCATCGGCAGTAAAAAGTTCGCTTTCTTCTATAACTTTAAGATGCATGCGTCTTATGGCTACTATACCTTCATGTATATTAGGCTTTTTTTCGGGGTCGGGCTGGTGTAACATTCCTTTATAGCCGTCTCCGGTAGTTCTCGGTTTGTTGGTATAGATTCTTGGGATCAAAAGCAGTTTATCCCTGACCTTTTCCTGTACTTTAGCAAGCCTTGCAGCATAGTCGCAGACAGAGTCTTCGTTATCTGCAGAACAGGGACCGATAATAACTAAGAATTTATTGCTTTTACCCTGCAAAATATCACTTATTTCCTTGTCGAAAATTGCTTTTTTTGATATATAATCAGAACTTAAGGGAAATTCCTTTTTTATATCGTCAGGACCCGGAAGTTCTTCTACATATTTTATACTCATACTTTTGCCCTTTCTTATGTAAGCTTATTAGAGAGTGTCTAATATCACTGATTATTTTATAATAATTATAAATTGCTTGCAAGTATTAAAAGGTTATAGTTTGGGTAGCTACAGTTTTGCGGCATTAAAACTGTGTTTGTAAAAGCATTGAACAGGCTGTATATATATGATATAATACGAGTTTGAAATAATGCTACCTTAACCCACCGACTTTAGACGGTGGGTTAAGGTAGCATAAGAAAAAACAATAGGGCAGGGACTGCCCGAATTAACGCCTGTGGAGATAGTAGGTTGCGAGGTCAGTGAAGCAGGAAGCCCATAGGCTTTAGACTATGGGCAGTTCACATAAGCCTGCCATGTTTTACCGGTTTCAGACGGTAAGTTAAGGTGCGAAAAATTAGGGCAGGGACTGTCCGAATCAAAGCCTGTTAAGACGCTATCTTATCGGTCTTATAAGCAGGAAGTTTATTGTTTTGTATACAATGAGCAGTTCAGATGCGCTAAAGTAGAGTGCATAATAGATTATTAAGGAGAATTCTATGAGTTTACAGGTAGAGAAATTAGAAAAAAATATGGCAAACTTGACCATAACAGTTAGTGCAGAAGATTTTAACAAGGCTATTACACAATCTTTTAATAAGAATAAGTCAAGATTCAATATACCGGGTTTCCGTAAGGGAAAAGCAACCCAGGCATTGGTAGAGAAGTTCTACGGTTTAGGTGCGTTGTTGGAAGATGCCGTAGATATAGCTATAGACCAAAGCTATCCTACAGCAGTTAAAGAATCTGAACTTGAGATAGTGTCAAGACCGCAGATAGATATTAAGGAAGTAGATAAGAATAAGGATTTTGTGTATGTAGCAAAGGTTGCAACCCGTCCTGAAGTCACCTTAGGTGAGTATAAGGGTGTAGAAGTAACAAAGGCTGATGCTAATGTAACGGAAGAGGACATAGCACAGGAACTTTTGGCACAACAGGAGAAGAATGCCAGACTTATATCTGTAGATGACAGAGCGGTGGAAGATAAGGATCAACTCCTTATAGACTTTGACGGAAGTGTAGACGGTGTGCATTTTGAGGGTGGAAAAGCCGAGGACTATCCTTTAACAATAGGTTCAAAGAACTTTATTGCAGGCTTTGAAGATCAGATAATAGGTCACAGTCTTGGAGAAGAGTTCGATGTCAATGTAACCTTCCCTGAGAATTATCATTCTAAGGAACTTGCCGGAAAACCGGCTGTATTTAAGGTTAAGGTAAAGGAAATCAAGAGAAAAGAGCTTCCCGAGTTAAATGATGATTTTGCAAGTGAAGTAAGTGAGTTTGATACCTTAGAGGCTTATAAAGAAAGCATAAGGGAAAGTCTTGCCCTAAGAAAGCAGAAAAAAGCTGCCAATGAAAATGAGCATGCTGTAGTTCAAAAGGTAGTTGAGAATGCAACTATGGATATACCTGAGCCTATGGTAGAGTTACAGATCGACAAGATGGTTCAGGACTATGCTTCCCGTATACAAAGCCAGGGCATATCTTTGGAGCAGTACATGCAATTTACAGATATGACCATTGATAAACTGAGAGAGCAAATGAAGGAGCAGGCAATTAACAATATCAAAACCAGACTTGTTCTTGAGGACATAGTTAAGGCGGAGAAGATAGAAGTTGATGAGGCAAGAATGGAAGAAGAGTTTGCCAAGATGGCAGACCAATACGATATGGAAGTAGAAAAAATAAGAGAGCACTTTGCCAATTCCGACAGCGATATCTTAAAGAACGATATAGCTATGCAGGAAGCTATAGATATGCTTGTAGCGGAGGCAAAGCTGGTATAGACGGAGGTTAATATATGAGTTTGGTACCTACAGTCATAGAGTCAACAAGTAGGGGTGAAAGAGCATTTGATATATATTCAAGACTGTTAAAAGACAGAATAGTTTTTTTGGGGGAAGAGGTTACAGACATAAGTGCCAATTTAATAGTTGCACAATTGCTGTTTTTAGAGTCTGAAGATGCCAATAAGGACATACATTTATATATAAACAGTCCGGGAGGCAGTGTAGTTGCAGGTATGGCAATATATGACACCATGCAATACATTAAGTGTGATGTATCAACAATATGTATGGGTATGGCGGCAAGTATGGGAGCTTTTCTTTTAGCCGGAGGTAAAAAAGGCAAAAGATATGCACTGCCCAATTCCGAGATCATGATACACCAGCCCTCAGGCGGAGCCAGAGGACAGGCAACGGAGATACAGATAGCGGCTGAGCAGATACTAAAGAGTAAGAAAAAACTTAATGAAATGCTGGCAGCCAATACCGGAAAGCCATTGGAAGTTATAGAAAGAGACACTGAAAGAGACTTCTATATGTCTGCTAAAGAGGCTTTGGACTACGGTATTATAGATAATGTTATAGAACATCATTAGGAGAAAAAGATGGCTAATAATTCCGATACAAAACCCTGCTGTTCATTTTGCCGCAAGTCTAATGAACAGGTAAGGAGATTATTATCAGGTCCGCCCGGAGTATATATATGCAATGAATGTATTATGCTCTGTGCAGAAATTTTAGATGATGAATTTGCCCAAGAGGAAGAATATGAGCTTGAAGGCATTAATCTTTTAAAACCCAAAGAGATTAAAAAGTTTTTGGATGAATATGTAATAGGTCAGGAAGATGCCAAGAGGGTATTGTCGGTGGCAGTGTATAACCATTATAAGAGAATAACCCACAGCAGATCTTCCGATGTGGAGATACAAAAGAGTAACATACTCTTACTCGGTCCTACCGGTTCAGGAAAGACTTATCTTGCACAGACTTTGGCTAAGATACTTAATGTACCTTTTGCAATAGCGGATGCCACTACTTTGACGGAAGCCGGATATGTAGGTGAAGATGTAGAAAATATATTGCTGAAACTTATACAGGCTGCCGGAGATGATGTAAGAAGGGCAGAATACGGCATTATATATATAGATGAGATAGATAAAATTACCAAAAAGTCTGAAAATGTATCTATTACAAGAGATGTTTCAGGTGAGGGCGTACAGCAGGCATTGCTTAAGATCTTAGAGGGCAGTGTTGCCAATGTACCTCCTCAGGGTGGAAGAAAACACCCGCATCAGGAGCTTATACAGATAGACACTTCAAATATTTTGTTTATCTGCGGAGGAGCTTTTGACGGACTTGAGAATATAATAGAAAAAAGACTCGGTGCAGGAAGTATAGGCTTTAACTCTGAGGTGGCAGCAAAAAATTCTCACAGCATAGACGAGTTATTTAAAAAGACCCTACCTCAAGATTTAATAAAATACGGACTTATACCTGAGTTTATAGGAAGAGTTCCTATTACTGTATCTTTGGAGATGCTTGATGAGGAAAGCCTTATAAGGGTACTTACCGAGCCTAAGAATGCTTTGACCAAGCAATATGCTAAGCTATTTGAATTGGATGATGTAAAACTCGAGTTTACCGAGGATGCGATACATGAGATAGCTAAGCTTGCACTTGCCAGAAAAGTAGGTGCGAGAGGTTTAAGATCCATTATTGAAAAATCCATGATGGATATGATGTATGAGATACCTTCCGATCCTAATGTAGGTATATGCATTGTTAATAAAGATACTATAGACGGTCAGAAACCTGAACTTATATACAGGGATAAGGCTGTTAAGAAAAAACACAGAAAAACGATGGGAAAACCTGAGATAGCATAAGATTGGGGCTGCTGCAAAGTATGGATTTGATATGTATTACATATATTGAATTCTGTTATGTGGCAGCTCCATTGCTTTATCTATAGGAGATTAAAACTAATATGAGAGATAATTACAAGAATATGCTCAGGGTCATAACTGTACCTCTTAGAAATATGACCGTATTACCGGGGAGTATACAGTTTTTTGATGTAAGCAGGGATAAATCAATAACTGCTATAGAAAAGGCTATGTCTTTAGATGAAAGAGTATGTCTTTTTACTCAAAAACAATCCGAGCTTGAAGTACCTAAAAAAGAAGAACTTTATGAAAGCGGCTGCTATGTTGTCATAAAGCAGCTTGTAAGATTACAGCAGGGAAACCTTAGAGTTATGGTAGAAGGTTTGTCCAAGTGCAGTCTGCTTAAACTTGAAGACAACGGTTCTTATTTGAACGCCTATGTGGCACAGGATGAAACTTACGACATACATACCAAGAAAGTCTATGCGGATCCGGCAACGGAAACGGCAATGGTAAGCATTATTAAAGAGCAGCTTGCAGAATTCGCCCTTTCCAATCAGAAGTTTGCAGCCGAGAATATGCAGGATCTGGTTGAGACTGAGAGTATATATGAATTATGTACTAAAGTAGCAGCGGAACTTCCCTGGGATTACAAGATAAAGCAGGCTATACTTGATGCACATAATATTGATGAAAGATATGAGCTTATAGTAAAGCAGCTTTTTAAAGATAATCAGGTAAATCAAATAAAGTTTGAGTTCCAAAAGCAGCTTAGGGAAAATATAGATCAAAACCAAAAAGAATACATACTCAGAGAGCAGATGAAAATCATTAAGCAGGAACTTAACGAGGACTTTGAAAAAGAAGGAGAAGAGTACGAGAAAAAGCTTGAAGAACTTAGTATAGATGAAGTTTCAAAGGAAAAGCTTTCCAAGGAGATAAGCAGGCTTAAGAATATGCCCTTCGGATCTCAGGAAGCCAATGTCATAAGAAACTATCTTGATGTGGTATTTGATATCCCTTTTAATAAGTGTACCGAGGACAATACCGACATAGTTCATGCTTCAAAAATACTTAATGAGGATCATTACGGGCTTGAAAAAGTAAAGTCCAGGGTGCTTGAGTATCTGTCCGTACGTATATTAAATCCAAAAAGTGGCGGCTCAATACTCTGTCTCGTAGGTCCTCCGGGAACCGGTAAGACTTCCATAGCAAAAAGTGTTGCAAGGGCTATGGATAGGAAGTATATCAGAATAAGCCTTGGAGGTGTCAGAGATGAGGCTGAAATAAGGGGACACAGAAAGACCTATATAGGTGCTATGCCGGGAAGATTCGTAGAAGGATTAAGACAGGTTAAGGTGTCAAATCCTCTTATGCTTTTGGATGAGATAGATAAGGTGTCAAGTGATTATAAGGGAGATACCGCTTCGGCACTTTTGGAAGTGCTTGATGCCGAGCAAAATTATAAGTTCAGGGATCATTATGTGGAACTTCCGGTAGACTTATCCAAGGTTCTCTTTATTGCCACTGCCAACAATGTATCAACTATACCAAGACCTTTGCTTGACCGTATGGAGCTTATAGAAATAAATTCCTACACTGAAAATGAAAAACTTCATATAGCCAAGGATTACTTAGTTAAAAAGCAATTAAAAGCCAACGGACTTGAAAAGTACAAGGTTAAGCTTGATGAGGATACACTTAAAAAAATAATACATAACTATACCAAAGAGGCAGGAGTAAGAACGCTTGAAAGACGAATAGGCGAGGTATACAGAAAGTGTGCAAGGAAGATACTGGAAGAAAATAAAAAGAGTATAAGTATAACTGCCAAAAAACTTTCAAGCTATCTTGGAAAGCCGAGATATAATTATGAGTCTGCAAATGAGGTCGATGAAGTGGGTATATGCCGTGGACTTGCCTGGACTGCGGTAGGCGGAGACACCTTGCAGATAGAAGTAAGCATTATGCCGGGTAAGGGCGGTCTTTTGCTTACCGGACAGATGGGTGATGTTATGAAGGAGTCCGCCCGTATAGCCTTAAGTGCTGTAAGGTCAATGTCCAAGGAGTACAAGGTGGCGGATGATTTTTATGATAAGCATGATATACATTTGCACATACCTGAAGGAGCTGTGCCAAAGGACGGTCCCAGTGCAGGTATAACTATGGCGACAGCCATGCTTTCGGCTGTGATCCAAAGAAAGATAAGAGCTGATGTGGCTATGACCGGAGAGCTTAGCCTAAGGGGCAGGGTACTGCCTATAGGAGGGCTTAAAGAGAAGATACTGGCAGCAAAGATGGCGGATATCAAGACTGTTATAGTACCTTATAAGAATAAGATCGATATAGAGGAACTTTCAAAGGAAATTACGGACGGTTTGGAGATAGTCTATGTTAAAGAATTAAAAGAAGTGCTTAAAAAGGCATTTGCTTAGTATAATCGGGAGGGTTTATGCATATAAAACAGGCGGTTTTGGAAACGGTGTGCGGCATAACAAGCGTATTGCCTAAAAATGACTTGCCGGAGATTGCTTTTTTGGGCAAGTCCAATGTCGGAAAATCAAGCTTAATTAATACACTTATGCAAAGAAAGTCCTTGGCAAGAATCTCTCAAGCACCGGGAAAGACACAGACTATAAATTATTATAAAGTAAATGACAGTTTATATTTTGTTGACCTACCGGGCTACGGATATGCAAAAGTGTCACAGGAATTAAGGCAAAAGTGGGGGAAAATGATAGAAAGGTATATTACCTCTTCACCTACATTAAAACTTATCTGTCTTTTGGTTGATATAAGGCATGAGCCTACTGAAAACGACAGATTGATGTATGAATGGATAAAATACCACGGCTATAAGGTACTTCTTATATTGACTAAGGCGGATAAATTAAAAAGAAGTGTATTAAATAAACATATAAAAATAATAGAAAAAGCTCTTAAAGTGGCGGATGAAGATATGGTAGTGGCTTTTTCGTCGGAAACCAAGCAGGGCAGAGAAGAAGTATATGAGATTATAGACAAGATAAACAAATAAAAAAAGGGGATGTGAAAAAACTCAATTGAGTTTTTTCACATCCCCTTTTTTTAGCGAGTAGGTACAAGTTTAATTATTATAAATTCTATTGTCCTGCTGCCTGTTTTTGAATTATAACCGGATCTGTAGGATCGAACTTTTGATTAGTCGGAATAGGAGTATCTATAGCCGGTTTTTCCACAGGTCCCTTATCATGCAGGTTGGAATATATTTCCACAGGAGTTCCCAATTTACAATTATGGTAAACCCAAGCGGCATCACCCGCTTTAAGTCTTAAGCAGCCTCCTGATTCAGCTATATCCATATAATTATATGTGTTGGCGTCTAAGGCATAAGGACTTGCGGAATTATAATAAAGTAAAGAATGTATTATAAATCCATTGTAAAATCTTGATAAATATTGACAATAAATATCATCATGCATAAACTTCCAAGCATATTTTACATAAGTCTTGAAAGAGCCTAAAGGAGTATCGGGACCATCTGTAGACATAAATGTCTTATATGGAATAATATATCCGTTACCTCCATCTCTTGCCATAATATACATAGTAGCTGTAGCCTTGTTATACTTGATTACATAGTCATTGGTAAGTCCCATGATAGGCTCCAAATCAGTAACAAGCTGTCCGTCTTCAGCAAAATAATACTTGTAACCGTCTATATATTGCCAACCGGTCTGGATTGCTCCATCTCTAAAATAGTAAGGAGTATTATTTTCAAAGCCCCAACCTGTGTAAGCGGCGTCATCGGATTTTGAGTACTTAAGAGCACCTGAAGAATCTCTGTAAACTCCCTCATAGAAAGGAGCAAGTAAAAGTCCGCTTGTACTTTCGGGAAAATCCCTTGTCTTATCCCACATAACTACTTTGAGAGCTACTATATATGCGTCAGTGCCTATAGTTCCCACTGTTTGACCGTTTTTGCCCCAACCGGTCACAGCGCCGTTGCTAAGTACCGCCTTGTAATAAATATCGTTAAGTACTCCGCCGTAACCCTTTGCACGTATTTGTACAGCTTGAACCTTATTGTTGGGATCGCCGTTAGGTGTAGCTTCTCCCGAGTTGATCCAGGGAGACCAACCTGAATTTTGGTTAAATGCTCGTGCATAATATCTGCCTATACCCGAATGGTGTATTTGCAATCTCGGAAATCCGCCCGGAGAGTATGCAAAAGCCTGTGCATTACTCGGTGCACCTGAAATCTCACTGTTATCTACATTCCACATACCGTACTTAAACATAATAGGTGCTCCTGTAATATTATCCGGTGCGGTAAGATTATCCCCTAAAGAATTAAGATTGGCGGCATTGACAACCTCATCCAAATTCAGGTTTTCAGGTTGAGTATAATTTGTTATAGCTAAACTTGACCTTACATCAATCGCAGCTTCATTGTTAGAAGTTTCTGTAGAATTGGTGTCAGTCGTTTGACCTTCGGTTGATTGACCTGAAGTCGCCGGGCTTTCAGTTACTGCATTGGCATCTACAGAACTGGCATAAGTTGCAAATGAAAAGATAAGAGATAAGCTTGAGGCTACAATAAATAAGCCTCCTCTTACCTTATTTGATAAATACATAATAAACTTCCTCCTAAAATGATTTGAATTGACTTAATCATTGTAACATAAAAGCTAAATAAATAGAAGTGAATTAAGATTAAATAAAATAAGAATTATTAC
>CAJPUK010000081.1 GCA_905373785.1 uncultured Johnsonella sp.
AATCAAGTATTATTGCAAAACCGAGTATTGTTATATTTTTACATATATATAAAGCAATATTAAAATGCATATAAGACCATCCTTACTAAGGTACTGACTAAATAATATTTAAACCGGTGTATAAGTTCAGTGCACTAAAATAATACTAATACAAATAATACCAACAGCTCAAATATCTGTAATAAAAACCCAGACAGATCTCCGGTAGTTCCTCCGAACTCCCGCTTAAACATATAACGGCAATAAAGAAAGGCCAAAAACTGTACTGCCAAGACTGTCAAGCCCATCTTTAACGATATGTAAAGTGTGGCAGTTGCCGATAGTATATACATAACTATTATGCCTATTTTTGTTGTCGTCCTTGCACCGGCACTTACGAAGGTGGCTGCATATCCGCTTCCTCTGGCATTTTCTATAGTCATAAGCGAATATATACTGTAGCAGCGGTTTTCTACAAAGCTAAGTGCAAATATTAAAATCTTGTCAAAATCATCTAATTTATCCGCAAATGCCGTATATAAAAGTAAATATATCGCTATTCCTATAGCAGCAAATGCGCCTACATGGCTGTCTTTTAATATTTGCACCTTTTTTTCTTTTTCCGCATGGGAAGAAAGGGCATCTACAGTATCCATAAAACCGTCTATATGTATAGCTCCGGTATAAAAAATAGGAAATACCGTAATAAGTACTGCTCTCATTAGGTCTTCTATATCAAAAAAATCAAGTACTTTAATCAAAAGTACAAATAATATTGCTTCCACAAAGCCTACTATGGGAAATGCCATAAGAGCATACTTCAAACTGTCGTCTTCCCACTTTGTAAAAGGCATGGGCAGCTTTGAGTACATACTGAAACTAAGTATCAAGGATTTAAAAAATATCATCTTTTCTCTCGTAAGGCAGTCCGTATATAACTTCTACGACTGCCTTTGCCTCTTTTGCTATTTCTCTTTGTATCTCTTTAAGTGCCTTTATATAAGCCTTGACCTCCAAACTATGCTCGCCCTTATCCATAAATACATCATTCCCCACTATGATAAGTTCGCATACCTTTGAGTTAAGTTTTTTTATATCCGCACTTATTTTTTTTGCTACGCTATCCGCATCTACTGTCAAATCTTCTTTAAACATTTCATTGGCAAGCAGATTCGACATACATTCAAGAAGTACAAGTTCATTTTTCTCTACATCTGCATTGGCTACATCTGTAGGCATTTCTATGCTTCTGTCAAACTTGCCCTCTCGCATCTTTCTATGCTTTTTTACTTTTTTACGCCCTTCTTCATCATAGACTTTCATAGTCGCAAGATAGGCTTTTTTACATTGATAAGCTTCTACCAGTTTTTCCGCATAGGCGGACTTCCCACTGCCTATACCTCCAAAAACCAATATCATATTAATCTCCATTCCGCTATTTGGTGTATCTTAAACAGCAGTGAAATGTACTGCACGCTATTCTTTGTTTCATCACTTGCTTACGCAATAAAGAGTATTTTACTATTCTACATTTCCCTACTATTTGATTATATATAAATAGCACTGAAACGCATTTCATGCTAGTGTAGTGTATCATTGATATCCAGTCTTATTACTGCTTTGTTGATATATCGTAACACTATATAATAAAGAGAACTGAACTGTGATTTACTATTTTCGGTTTTAATTAAATATCAACGATACACTACACTATTCTCCCATAGGCTCGTAAGCTTCTATGCCTATCTCGGCAAAGGACTCGGACTTCCTATATACATTATTTACCATGTCTATAAGCGGAAAAAGCATGGCAGTGCCGGTTCCCTCTCCAAGACCGAGGCTTGCATCTATCATAGGTCTTAAGCCAAGTTCCTGCA
Organism: uncultured Johnsonella sp.; assembly: GCA_905373785.1. Classification (GTDB taxonomy): domain Bacteria; phylum Bacillota; class Clostridia; order Lachnospirales; family Lachnospiraceae; genus Johnsonella. The sequence continues at coordinate 1,857 of CAJPUK010000081.1, forward strand.
TTATTTTAAGACTGCCCGGCTCCTTGCTGATATGTGAAGCTATCATATAATCGGCTGTTTTAGGATTTAACCTGTAGGCTATAAGTGCCGCTACGGAAGATATCAGCCCGTCTATAACTATGGGGAGTTTGTAGATAGCCCCTCCAATAAACATACCGCACATTCCGGCTATATCAAAACCTCCGAGTTTCCTAAGCATATCAAGTTCATCTGTGAATGGAGAATGTTTTTTTATACCGAGTTTTATAACCTCTATTTTTCTTTGTATACCTTCCTTGGAAAGTCCCGCACCGGCTCCGGTAACAGTTTCAACTTCAAGACCCAGTAAAACAGATGCAAGGGCTGAAGAGGTGGTGGTATTCCCTATACCCATCTCACCTGTACCTATCATTTTGTACCCCTTATCTTTGGCGTCTTTTATCATGTCGATACCGGCAGTTATCGCCTGTATAAGCTCTTCTTCACTCATAGCCGCTTCATCAAGAAAGCTTTTAGTACCTTTTGCGACCTTTTTATCTACGATTCCCTCTTCGCTAAAGTCTTCAATTACGCCTATATCTACCGGAATAACATCCGTATCGGTATAGCTTGAGAGTATATTGACAGTGGTAGTCTTTCTTGCAAAGTTTCTTGTAACAACTGCCGTTACACTGCTGTCGGTTTGGGAAACGCCTTCTTTGACTACACCGTTATCGGCACACATAACTATAACGCATTTTTTTGAGATATCTACATCCGGCTTTCCTTGCATGGCAGCCAGTTTTGCTATTAAGTTCTCAAACTCTCCAAGCCCTTTTATGGGCTTTGCCATATTGTTGAATCTTTCCAACACTTCTTTTTTTGTTGCTTTATCACTTGCTTCTATCTTAGATATAAGATTTAATAAATCATTTCTATTCATAATAATGCTTTTGTCCTTACTATTTATTTATAAACCGTCTTAAAAACCGAATCCATAATCATCCATAAAAGTCAGATCCATAATTACAGGATGACGAAAACTTTCCATACCTGTACTATCATCATAGACTACAAGATAATATTTCTTATCTTTATCGTATTTCTTATCCTTAAACCTGAATTTCATACGAAAGATTCTTTTTAGTGTATCACTTTCCCTACTATCTGCAAAGAAACTTGCCTCATCGGAAATTTTCTCGTTGTCCTCTGAAATAAAGAAAATCTTATATGTCGCTGCCTTTACTATATCACTGACCGGCTCTGATTGAATAAAGTCAAGTGCCGTAATCTTGTTGGTAATCTTTTGAATCATGCTTACCAGGGCTATTTGGGCATTCTTTGTATCCATATGACCACGCTCCATCTTGATATCCAGTACAGGTACAAGCATTTCCTGTGGAGATGAGCCGCCATGGACAAAGTTCTGTCCTCCACCTGCCAGCCTAAATACATTAGTACTGATTGGAAATAAATGTATTTCTTTCAGTTGAGCAAATTCATAATAAAATTTTCTATATTCCCTGTCAATCTTATAATTAGATCCTATATACTGTGCTAAGATAGAAGCAAGGCCATCAGGACTTTTATAAGCTGTACTTGACACGATATGGTAAGCACTGCCAAGCAGACGATATGCCCGTCCCGTTCTTTTGCCAAAATGCGTCTTTTAACGCATTTTAGCAATATCGGGAATAGTCTTACCATCAAGCTTTGCTCCTATATATTCTGCCAGCAAACGCTCTACTATCCACTTGACCAAAATCCGATCAATGCAAATAAAGGTATCACAGTTTAACAGTTCCTCCGGCAGATAATCCTTAAATACGCTTATTGCCTCTAACTTAGCTGCTACCAAATCAGAAAATTCATCATACTTATCCCTGTATAATATATTGTTCTTCATGCTATCCATAAATGCTATAACATTGCCGGATCTATAAGAAACAAAAGGCTGCCAGTCCTTAGGCAATTTAGATGAAATCTGCTTTGCCGTATAGCTTACAAAAAGTGTAAGCACAAAACTCTCCAATGTCAGCTTCTCATCCTTATATCCAAAATTTAAGATTTGCTTTGAACGCAGTGTTGTAGGCGCAGCAAATATATTCTCATTTTTATTGATCTTTTTTATTTCATCTAAAGATTTCCCTTCTGCAAGAAGTCTGACAACTTTTCAGAATTCCATAAACCAGAAGGACATCTTAACAGTACCGGCACTGTAAGCCTTCCTCTTCATATATTTTGATCTCCCTTTGATTTTAACGATTTAGCTGTCCTATTATCAGGACTCGCATACGGAATCAGCTCTAAATGTATAAGTTTATCGCACAATAAAAGAATAATAACACCTTTGGCTGTAAAAAGGAATCGGTTTTTGATTTAAATTAGTTTCTAAGCTTATCTCTTTCACAATCAATCTCATAGGTCGAGTTAATTATATATAAAAATTCATAATTGGTTCAAACAGCTATCATATATGCCTTCACTAAAACACGATATCAAACTTCTATACAAAAAAACCGCAGAAACATCGAATTTCTACGGTTTTCCATATTCTGTATATTCTGATTATCTCTTTGAGAACTGTGGTGCTCTACGAGCTGACTTAAGTCCGTATTTCTTACGCTCTTTCATTCTAGGATCTCTTGTGAGATATCCTGCCTTCTTAAGAGTCGGTCTGTACTCAGCATCAGCTTTCAATAAAGCTCTTGCTATACCATGTCTTATAGCACCTGCCTGTCCTGTAAATCCGCCACCATGCACATTTACAAGTACATCAAACTTATTAAGCGTATCTGTAGCTGTTAAAGGCTGACGCACAACTACTTTAAGTGTTTCCAATCCCAAATAGTTATCTATATCTCTTTTATTTATAGTAATCTTACCGTTACCAGGTACAAGATATACTCTAGCTATAGACTTTTTTCTTCTTCCAGTTCCGTAAAATTTATCATTAGCCATTGATTTACTCTCCTTTTCTACCTCTCATTAACCCTTTATAGTCATAACTTCCGGTTTCTGAGCTGCGTGATTATGTTCAGGACCTGCATATACATGAAGCTTTGTATACATTTTTCTTCCAAGCGGTCCCTTTGGCAGCATACCCTTAACAGCAAATTCTATAACTCTTTCAGGCTTCTTAGCTAAAAGTTCCTTTAATGTAGTTTCCTTCATACCGCCTACATAATCTGAATGATGGTAATAAATCTTCTGATCCAGTTTCTTACCGCTAACCTTTATCTTATCAGCATTAACAACAATCACATAATCTCCACAGTCAACATGTGGTGTAAAACAAGTCTTATTCTTGCCTCTTAATACACTTGCCACCTCTGATGAAAGGCGTCCTAAAGTGCAACCTGTAGCATCAACAACATACCATTTTCTGTCGAGCTTATCAGGATTAGCCATAAATGTATTCATCATAGTCCTCCATTACAATATCAATCAATACTTAATTAAATAATTTATTTTATAGACAAATGCTTTCCGGGGCATTGGAATAAGCATCAATCGCTAATATAAACGGGGTTCACCCATAACCGGCAGATACTAAGCCTGCCGACAGCTCACTTTAAAAGTGGGCATAAAAAATAAGTCATCTCTGACACTTCGATATATTATATACTTGCTTTAGAAGGCTTGTCAAGTGACTTTTAGAGTAGTGAAGTGAAAAGTTTATTTCCACTGTGAAGGGCAGAGTGGATTTTAGTCTTACACCTATTTTTGCTTCTTAAAATGTTGTATTTAGTATTACACAGTTTTTTGACAGTTCGGTAATAAAAAATTACTTTATATATTTATAATGTTATAGTTTAAGAAGTTATGTATTTTGTTTTGTTATAATATTTCATAAAGTATTTATTTGTAACTTCAACCTTCTGTTATGATGTATTGAGCACAGCTATGAAAGGAATATATATGGAGCCTTCGAAGTCTTTAACATTCAAATACAATGCATTTACTCCTGCTTTTAGGCGCAGGACATTTTTACTTGGTACATTACTTATTTTGATGTTTTGGATCTTAGTATCTAATAGCGGAAGTAATCTGCACTTTACCTTCTCCAATTCACTAACAGTGATTTCATATATTGCAGATTACATAGATTCTACACTTGGTGCGCTTATGTCGCTTCTTGTAGCTTACATATTGAAAATTTATATAATGATACTACTTCCTCCACAACTTTTACTGCTTTTCTTTAATTTATATGACAAATCCGCCAAAGCGGACTTTTATGAAAATCATGTGGTATTAAGCTATGGCAATAAAGAGGTTAGACTTGATCAAGATAAAGTTGCTATAAACCTTATTATCAAAAACCAAAGCAGCTTATCTTGCATTATATATACACCTGATACGGATATTGCTTTTTTATCCTCTAAAATAGAAAACAAAAAACTTATAATAGACTATGAGGAGAGTTCTCTTTACTGTGCAATGAAAGAAGTCAAGGAGTTTCTTTGTCCTACAATAGAAGAATCCGAGTGTGCCTCTGATGGAGCAGGCTCTTAAAAAAGCAACATTCAATGCAACAACCATCAATACTTAGATTATAAATCTAACTTTTAAGGTCGTACATTGACGGTTGCTTTTTTGTTAAGTCTGAGTTTATTAGTTTACTGCTACGCTCTTACCAGTCAAAACCGTAAAATTTTTGATTCCACTCCCATTTTTTCAAATATACTCTGGATCTGCTTTTTAAATCAACCACACAAAATGTATATTCAACATCAGACGAAGAAAACGCCCCCTGTTCTCCTATTGTATAGAATAAATATTGTTTGTCTTTCGATAATCTTAAATCAAACATATCTTTTGTGGTAAGTTTATGCCTTACTATATATTTATTTGCACCTGAATCCACATCATATGAATATATACATGAAGGCTTATAATAGAATAACTGTTTCATGTCATCCGACATTTCCATTACACCGTCATAATCTTCTTGCCAATACTTATACAGCTTTGTTGCCACCAAAGTCTGTGCACTTTCATCACTTATATTTTCTTTTACAATTGTTTTTTTCTTCATATAATTTTCATATTGCGAGGTTTCAATATACAGTATATTCTTGTTATTTTCATCTATGTAGTATGAGTCCACATACGATTTTTCCTTACTTTTTCTGATAATCTTAATCTGCTTATCCCTTTCTTTACCTGAAAGCATACAAATATTATTATCGTATATAAAAGTATAAGAGTCTTTATAGTATTTCGCAACCTTTATCCTATTACCAATGTCAAGATATTTATACGATACATCAAAGCCTTCAAACCCGTTATTTTTAGCAAACTCATTGATCTCTTCCAAATTAAGAACTTCTCTAAACGAGTTATTGCTAAGATCAATCTCTCCTATACCGTTAAAGCCATCCTGCTCTTCTATAACTCCTACTATTTTTGTTCTGTCCTCATTGTAAGAAGGTGAATAAAGTATATGATCGGAGATTTTTATCAAGCCCTGATTACCAAGGTAATACATAAATGTTCCTTTATTATCGTTACCAAAATAAGCGGAAAGTATTATAGGCGGTTCTTTTTCTATGTCTTTTACTATTACAAGTCTTGCAATCCACCTCTCTGCAAACACTGCAGTTGCTGCCAACAGTATAACTGCAAGCAAGACTGTTATTTCGGTATATATTCTTTTTCGCTTAGGACTCTCATCATTCTGCTTATTAACTTGATTTTTACCTTGAAGTTTTTTGTATTGTTCATTTGCATCCATCAAAAGATATAAATGAATGATTAAAGATACAAACTCCATTCTTACAATATTAAAAAGCATATAGAGTGCCGGTCCGAATCTCCAACTCGCTATAATACACCATATTACAGGAACTGCCAAGAAATTATAAATTAGGCTTAGTATAACAAATATTTTTATCTTCTTAACATCATAAAGCCCCAAATTAGTTTTCATACCGGCAATTGATATTAAAATCGGAAATGAAAAGGGAAAATATAGACAGGAAAATATAAGTATTATATCCTCACTATCTGTAGGTATACCCCCTGTGATCCAAACAGTAATACATAAAAACACTATAGTTACCACACATATAAGTTTGTAACTTCTTCCCATAATATTACCCCCTACAATATAAAGAGTTTTTGTTTATTTTTTCAAGCTTTCTGCTCTTTCAAGCGATTTATCTATACTCTCACACAAATTTTCTTTGCCCAGTTTTTCAATAAATCCGGACTTTTCCATAACCTTCATCGGCTGCTCATTTACATGGGATAATATTAAGATCATACCTCTTTTTTTGCAAAATTCAAGTACTTCTTCCAGGGCTTCCAGACCTGATATATCCATTGCCGGCACATTTCTCATACGCAGGATAAGTACATTCTTCCCTTCTTCATGAGCTATCTCAAATAAATCACCAACCGCTCCGAAGAAAAGCGCCCCGAAAATCTCGTATACCAAGGCATTACTCGGAACCGATTTAAGTTCGCCCCTTTCACCATCTGCCTCGGACTTATCGACCCATTGGCGTATATTGGCAATATCCGACATACGCTTTAGGAAAAGAAATGCAGCAAGTATCATACCGAATTTGATAGCCAATACAAGGTCAAATAATACTGTCAAAAACAGTGTGATCAAAAGAACCGCTATATCACTTTTGGGTGCCGTCTTTATTATATGGACTACAGTTTTCCATCCGCTCATATTGTAACCGACCATAATAAGAATAGCTGCCAAACAGCTCATAGGAATCAATGATGCATACGGCATAAGAAAAACTAATATTAAAAGCAGGGTAAGTGCATGAACCATTCCGGCTACAGGTGTGCGTCCGCCATTTTTAACATTGGCAGCGGTTCTGGCAATGGCGCCTGTGGCAGGTATTCCTCTAAAAAGTGCCGACATTATATTCCCGACTCCCTGTCCGATAAGCTCTGCGTTAGGATTATGATGACTGCCCGTCATTCCGTCAGAAACTACACAGGATAAGAGTGACTCTATCGCCGCAAGTATCGCTATGGTAAATGCCGGTGATATCATCTGAGAAATCAAATCAGGAGTTACCTGCGGTAATGTAAATTCCGGCAGTCCGGCTTTTATCGTATACAGATCCCCTATAGTCTTGACCTCAAGATTTCCAAACTTCACAATGGCTGTTGTAACGATGATTGCAATCAAAGAACCCGGAATCTTTTTAGATACTTTATGCCAAAATATTTGAATCAATAAAGCCAAAACACCTACCATAACCGTAGGTAGTGAAAGTGTATGGAAATTTTTTCCAAGAGCTAAGAGCTTTTCTATAAATTCAGCCGGTACCGATGTCATCCGGAGTCCGAAGAAGTCTTTTATTTGCCCTACTACTATGCTTAGAGCAATACCGAATGTAAAACCTAGTGTTATTGTTTTGGGTATGAACTTTATAAAATCTCCAAGTCTTAAAGCCCCCATAGCAATAAGCATCAGCCCTGCCATAATTGTCGCAACTGTAAGACCTGCCACTCCGTACTCCGCTACTATGCCATAGATTATTATAACAAATGCCGCTGTGGGACCTCCGATCTGAACCGAGCTTCCTCCCAAAAATGAGATGAAAAATCCGGCAATCACTGCGGTATAAAGCCCCTGCTCGGGATTTACACCAGAGGCAATAGCAAGTGCAATAGATAAGGGCATGGCAATAATTGCAACTATTATTCCTGAAATAATATCCTTAACAAACTGCTCGCCCTTATAATTTTTAAGTGTTGTAAAAATATTCGGTTTAATATAACTTAAATCCACATTTCCTCCCCGTATGTCCTACTAAATATTTAAGCTTACTTAGAACACAACAGATATTATAATAGCACAGTGAATTTAAAAACTCCATATTTATAAGCTTTTAATGTATCAAGCTTTTACATTAAAGTATATTTCCAAGAATTGCTATTATCCAAAGATGCAGCGGATAAAATATATAAAAGAACCATTTGCCACCCCTTCTTCCTTCCTCATTGTTGTATAGGAATATAAAAGGAAGCACCGTAAAGCTCATCCAATCCGAGTTTACACAGAACATATCAAATCCCTGTGAAAACAGTTCAAATCCACCGGAAAGGAAAAACAGGAATATACTGTATAATCCGATTAAAACAGTCTGTTT
>CAJPUK010000082.1 GCA_905373785.1 uncultured Johnsonella sp.
GATATTGTATATTTGTATTAATAAAATTTTAATAAGGAGGTTGAAAAATTTGGAGATTTACGAAAGAATACGAATTTTGCGAAAAGACTATCTTAAAATGAGTATGGAAGAGTTTGGAAAAAAACTTGCTGTAAGTAGGGATATGATTAGCAATATAGAACTAAACAGGTTAGCTAGACCTGAGCAAAAGACATCCCTATACAAATTAATATGTAGCACTTTCAATATTTCTGAAGATTGGTTAATGCGTGGAATAGAACCGATTGAAGCAATATCTAGTCAGTACAGTTTAGATGAACTTGTAAAATCTAAAAATGCAACTGATTTTGAACTTGAAATAATTAAGATATATTTTGAATTAAACGAAAAAATCAGGCAACAGGTAGCAGAACATTTTAAACAAAGCTTAGCTGCTGCCCTTTCTTCTAATGATGATGAAGCTGAAGCTAAAGATGACAATGTACTTCAAGCAGCACATAGAAGAACTGATATTGAAGTAACACAAGATATGGATGATTTTGATAACGCTATAATGGACGATAAAAATTTTTAAGAGGGTGATTGCTTGAACGAGTATGAATACTTACTACAAGAGGCATACGAACAAGATATTACAGTAAAAGAAAAACCACTGCAAGGACATGATGGACGCATAAAAGGTGACAAAATCGCTATCAGAAAGAGCATTGAGACTTCAGCACAGAAAGCTTGTGTTTTAGCTGAAGAACTAGGGCATTACTACACATCTACCGGTAATATTTTAGATTTAAATGATTATAAAAGTACAAATCTAAAACAGGAAAGAAAAGCAAGAGCATGGGCTTATGATAAGCTAATTGGACTTGATAAACTCACAAGAGTTCACACACTTCATAACTGCAATATATATGATTTTGCAGATTTTCTTAATGTAGATGTAGGCTTTCTTATAGAGGCTATAGAATATTACAAAGACAGATATGGGCATAATGTAGAGTATGATGATTATGTTATACAATTTATTCCATATTTGAAGGTGTTTAAGAAAAAATAATACAGGAGAAAATACTAATGGATTTTCAAGAACAAGTAAGTTTATATGTAAAACGAATTGATGATTTATCTGATAAGCTTTTAACCGAAGAAGCTACAAAGACTGCACTGATACTCCCATTCTTCAGCATGATGGGATATGATGTATTTAATCCTAATGAATTCGTACCTGAATTTACAGCCGATGTAGGCATAAAAAAAGGTGAAAAAGTCGACTATGCTATATGTATAAATAATGAGCCGGCTATACTTATTGAAGCAAAATCCATTAATACAAAGCTTAAGAAGCAAGCTTCCCAACTTTATAGATATTTTTCAACTACAAAAGCTAAATTTGCCATTCTTACAAACGGTAGATACTATAAGTTTTACACTGACTTGGATGAAGAAAACAAAATGGATGAGCATCCGTTTTTAGATATAGATATGCTTAATATAAGGGATAGTCAGTTAGTGGAACTTAAGAAGTTTACAAAAGCTATGTTTGATGTAAATACCATATTAAACATAGCTTCTGAAATGAAATACCTGAATGAATTTAAAAGCATATTTAAGGATGAGCTTGAAAATCCCAGTGATGAGTTTACGAAGTTTTTCCTAAAAGATGTATATACAGGAGTAAAAACTAAGAATATAGTAGATAAATTCAAGCCTTTACTTAAAAAAGCGCTTAATTCTTATATACTTGAAACAATGAGTAAAAAGGTAAGTGGGGTATTTATAGAGGAACAAGAGGAAATTTCAGAGCAAAAAACTATGTATGATGAAATTGTTGAAGCTGTAAGATATCTTGATTTGCAATATGAACTCTATGAAAACGGCTATAGGTTCTATAAAATCAATAAAACCAATTGGATTTTTACTTTTAAGAAGTATAAGGGGAAATATCAAGTTTTCTTACCGATAGGCAATGTATATTGTTCAAGGCATTACGCTGAAACTCTTGATGAGTTCAATAAATACCTTAATGCTATAGAAAAGCGTGTTTACAGGTTCAGGTAAGGCAATAGCCTTCCAAAGTGATGTAATATAAGTAAACTCATTAAATTAATCATAAAATTAGTCAAGAGGTATGGTAAATAATTTTAGGAAATAACACTTCAACACAAATAACAGGTGATAATTATGGGAAAAGTAATTTCAATTATAAACATGAAGGGCGGTGTCGGTAAAACTACTTTAAGTATTGGAATTTCCGACTATTTAGCAGAAATCGGTAAAAAAGTGCTGCTAATAGATGCAGACCCTCAATTTAATGCAACACAAGCACTGTTAGATCAGTACAAGCCTTCAGATGATGACTATTATAATTCTATAGTGCTAAAAAATAACACCACTATTTTTAAGATTTTCACAGCAATTCCTAGTGTAACCGAGCTATATGAATGCCCTAAAATTGAAGCACTGAAAGTTTCTTTAACTGATAATCTTGATTTGATATGCGGGGACTTGCGTCTGGTATTACCCAATAATTCTAATAACTCAAGATTTGCAAAGAGGATAAAAGGTTTTATTAGGGATAATAAACTGAAGGATAAGTATGACTTTATTTTTATTGACTGTCCTCCAACATTAACAATATATACTGACAGTGCTTTAATTGCTTCTGATTATTATTTAATCCCTAATCGGATTGATAGATACTCAATTATAGGAATTGAATCTTTACAATCTGCTATAACCGGACTTATTAGAGAAGAAGAGTTGAAGTTAAAATGTTTGGGAATTGTATACACCATGGTTTACAAGGAAACATTAAAAAAGCAAGAAAGTCTTAGGCAAAGTTTTGAAAGTAAAAAAGCTTTAGATGGGATAGATATATTTTCTTCTAAAACAACTTTCTATAAAACTGTACAATTTGCAGGGTTAGGTTCAAATCCCAATTCTTATTTCAAAGCAAAACAAGACATAGTTGCAGTTTCAGAAGAACTGATAGAAAGACTTAAAAAGGAGGAAGACAATGTACAACGATCTGGTCCTGTATCGTAATGAACTAAAAAACAGTATAATACCTAAATATAAATTAATGGGCATTGTTTCAGCTCTTCTTTTTTCAAAGGAAATTTTTCCCAAAAATACCTCTATTGAAGAGTTTGTAAAAGAAGTTTTTTCTTTGGAGCTAAAGCCTTATTTATTAAAATCAAGGGTACTTATTATTGCTAATATTTCTAAAGTCATTTACTCAATTGAAGATGACAGAACTTATAAAAACAAACTTTACAATTTTATTCAAGGGTGTATTGATAAGATTCAGACTCCTGATAAACATAAAAAAAATCAATTTGATGGTTGGTTTCATCAATGAAAAATAATCTTTCCTTATTTGAGTTAAATGCTGTCAAAGAAGAAATTACATCTTTTTTGAAAAAACTAGAGGAGTTAGATAATAATGGTTTTCTGTCTGAACAATCTAATAAGGACTTTATTATGTTCTTAGCTAAAAAAATTATGTTTTTAAAATATCTGTATCAGGCAGATGTCAAGTATCCTCTTGCTGTACTTATATCGGATTTTTTCTTTTTAATTCTAAGTATCATAAAGAGTGAAATCCGATATATCTACTTAAATGAAAGATCTATAATTGAAAACTTTACCAGGTATATTATGGAAGTACCCTTAGAAGACTCTTATGTAACATATACTTTACTTGAGCAAATGAATCAGAAATTTTTCAAGCATACAACTTCTCAAAGTGATTTTTCGCTAATTAAAGGTGAATATTCAATTGCTTGTAACTATGTGCATGGGGGAGAAAAATTAGAAAAAAGTCTTATATCAGTATTAGCAGAATATACCGAACATAAAATAATGATAGAACAACAATCTTTGTGTGCAAATATGATTAAGCTAATTAATATATTTATACATATTATTGTTTCATGTAGGCTTGAAGTTATTGATAGTTGCTTTCATAGAAAGAAAAGCGTATTGCGTTACCTTATTGGCAAATCAATAATAACCTATCATGAAAAGCAATAAATACCTTAATACTATAGAAAAGCGTGTTTACAGGTTCAGGCAAAGCTATCTCCTTCCAAAGCGATGTGATCTAAGTAAATACAGTATCTAAATATAAATAAATTTAAGGAGGAAGCTTGGAAGATATTAAAAACAGACTAATAGAGAAAAGTATTGAAGCCTTTATAATGGGATTAGAAATATATAATAAACCAACTATTCGCTATAGAATAGAAGGATTTAGCTTTTTTATATGTAATGCATGGGAATTAATGTTAAAAGCTGAATTGCTAAACAGAGGAGAAAGTATATACTTCCCCAATGCTCCTGATAGGACAATTTCTTTAGAAAATGTCCTTCAGCGTATTTACACTAATATATACACCAGAATCAGACTAAATCTCGAAAAAATAATAGAGCTTAGGAATATAAGCACGCATTACATAACAGAAGACTACGAGGCTAAATATGCTCCTTTATTTCAAGCTTGTGTGATTAACTTTGTAAATGAATTAAAGCGATTTCACAACAAAGATATAGAGAACCATATCCCTCAAAATTTTCTCACTATAAATGCTAATTATAATATATTAAGTAGCGAGCAAATAAGGTTAAAATATCCACCGGAGATTGCAGAAAAATTTATTCAACAATCAAACGACATTGATGTACTTAGTTCTGAGTATAATTCAAGTAAGTTTTCAATTAATATAAAGCAAAACCTTTATATAACAAAGAAACACAATGACGCAGATTTTACTGTATCAATATCAAGTGGTTCTCCTAACAATGTTGCTATTATAAAGGATATAAAGGACCCTGCTAATACCCATAAGTATTCATACAATAATGTCATACAGGCTGTAAAAACAAGATTGAAAAACACAAATTGTATTCTTCAGTATGAAAAAGGGTTTAATCAGTATGTTTTAAATTTAATAATTGATTTTTATAATATAAAATCCAACCCTTTATATTCCTATGAACATAAAATCGGTAATATGCAATCCTTTACATATTCTGAAGGGTTTGTAGAATTCATAGTAAATGAAATACATAAAAACCCGAAAGGCTTTGTAGATAGCTTAAAAAAGTCAAAAAAAAGATAACCCCAGGCACTTAGGAATGCTCACTGAATAAAATCAGCTACCCCATTCTGGGACCTAGTGTTACTCCTTCACAAGTTATCTATTTTTTATTATTATATACGATATAACCTATTTTGTCAAATATTGCTAATATATTGGTTTTGTTATAACTTTAAGTTATCTAATAATAAAGCCATATATAATAATTTTGAACTACTTAGGAATTCTAAGCAGTTCAAAAGATACGAGCTGATACAATTGATGAAGTTTATGATAATTCTGAAACTGGTATCTATTAAGATGATGAAATGGAATAAAAATTCAGTTTTTTCCATTTTGGAAACAAGTTAAAATAAAAAACACCCCTGCACTGCTACCAACAATGCAAGGGCAAAAGTTAAGTCCTATGGTATAATAGAACATCACTAACAAGCCATATTATATCATAGGCAACACCTTGTTCACACTCTGAACTGGTGTTCTTTTTACGCCCAAAAAGGAGGATATAGTATGGCAAGACCTAAGAAAAATAAACATCCTAGGCTTAGAAACGGTTTCGGCAGCATAAGGTATCTTGGCAAAAACAGAACCAATCCCTATGCTGTATTAGCCCCTACAAAAGCTGTAGACAACATAGGACGCACTAAGTATGATAAACCTATAGCGTATGTACCTGATTGGATGTCAGGTATGTCAGTACTTCTTATGTGGCATGCCGGCACATGGGAAGAGGGCAAAGATATAACAAAAATGTTACCTGATGACAATATATCTCAAGCTGATATAAATAAAATAGTTGATAATATATTAAATCGTTTCTCACTAAAATTAAGTAATCAATCAAAGGGCATTACTTTTTCTGAACTATATGAAGAATACTACAAATATAAGTATGAGCAAACAAAAAGAGTATTTTCTTCTGCCTCTAAAAATTCGACAAAAGTAGCTTATAAAAATTGTAGTGTTCTACACAATAGAACATTTACCGAATTAAGACACAATGATTTGCAATCGGTAGTTGATGCCTGTACTCTTAAACATGCAAGTAAAGAACTTATAGTCAGTCTTATAAAACAGATGTATGCGTATGCTGATGTAATAGAGCTTATTGATAAAGATTATTCTAAACATCTTAAGATAAATACCGCAGATGATGATGAACAAGGTATCCCTTTTACTAACGATGATATAAAGCTATTTTGGAAAGATATGAATAATGAAGTTGCAGAGATGCTGATAATTATGATATACACCGGCTTCAGAATAAATGAATACAAAACAATGAATGTGGATTTAGAAAATATGATCCTAACCGGAGGATCTAAAACAAAAGCAGGTAAAAACAGACAAGTACCTATACACTCTGCCATAATTGGTTTAGTAGATAAAAGAATTAAAAGAGACGAACATATATTAAAAATATCCTCATCTATTTTCAGGATTAGATTAAAAAGATATCTTGAAAGCAAGGGTATTGAATATCATACTCCACATGATTGCAGGCACACATTTGCTAAATTGTGTGATGAATATAATGTAAATGAAAATGATAAGAAAAGGATGTTAGGTCATGCTTTTCAAGATGTGACCAATTCGGTGTATGGTCATAGAGATATTGAGAGCTTAAGAAAAGAGATAGAAAAAATTAAACTCTTATAGTTGTTATTATTTGTTATTATTAAGCCTTATTTTTTGCTATTTTCAGCTTTGAATTTTTATCTTTTTATAGCATTGAAAAATACCTACAAAGCCTTAAAACAGGCTGTTTATAGGCATTTTTACAATAATACTTATTACAGGTCAGAATTAAAGCAACATTAAAACAAAAAATTATATTTCAGGATCCGGCGGCAGTATTATGCTAAAGCAGGATCCTTTATTTTCCTTGCTTTCCACACTTACATCCCCACCATGCCACCTTGCTATTTCCATAGCCATTGCAAGTCCCAGTCCGGTACCTTTTCCTGTACGAGAGCTTTCCGCACGATAAAATCTCTCAAAAATATGGCTCAAATCTTTATCCGATATACCTATACCGTCATCTCTTACAACTATATTTACCTCTGTATCCTTATATAGACTTACATAAATATGCCCGTCTTCTTTACCGTAAGTATATGCATTACTTATAATATTTACCAACATCCTATAAACAAGGTTTTTATTTGCATATACATATATCTCATCTTCTATTTCTTCATCAAGGCTTATATTACTGTCCGTATTTATAAGTTTCATATCATAACAAATTCCTTTGATAAGTTCCGATATATTAATAGGCTCTTTTTCATAAAAATTTCTTCCAATCCTTGTAAAGTCCAAGAGATTTTTTATAATATCATTCATTCTTCTTGCCTGTCTGTAAATAACTTCCAAACCTTCAAAATACTCGTTCCTGCTTAAGCCCTCATCCTCCTTTATTGAGTTCAAATACTCACACTCCGCTATAATTACCGTCATAGGTGTTCTTAATTCATGTGAGGCATCTGAAGCAAATCTTTTTTCCTTTTCAAACGAATTATAAAGCCTGTCAAACATATCATTAAAAACTTTTACCAATTTATGTAGCTCATCATCTCCTTCACCTATATCTATATGTCTGTTCAAATCCATGCCGCTACCTATCTTAAGTGCCGACTCCCTTATACTTTCTATAGGTTTTAAGGCACCTCTTGCCATCATATAGCCCATAAGTACAGATATCAAAACCAATATAGGCAAAGTATAAACCGCTATTAGAGAAATTCTTGAAATATCTCTTAAACCGTCTGTAGGCATGACAATTCCTCTTACCCACAGGTTCTTAAGTCTTTTGTCCTTCACCGGCATATCATATATGTAATAGCGTAACCCCTCTTCTTTAACTTCCTTTATCTCTTCTGAAAAAGCAGGTAACTTTTCTATATTATCTAATGGAGGCAGGCTACCGTAAAGCAAGTCGGATTCCAAATTATATAAAGCTATATAGACTCCATTTCTTTCTTTAATATAATCTTCATCTATCTCAATATAGGCATCCCCATACTCTATATAAATATCATCTTCTTCAGATATATTTTCTTCATACTCAATTTCCTTAGAAGCTTTAGTAATAGTATCAACAAGTTTTTTTGTACACTGTCTATAGTTACTCTCCTTACTACATACAGTAAGAAACCTATCATCAAACTTGCTATTACAACCATAATAAACGAATACCACAATGTAAGTTTACTTACTATTCCTAATTTTTTCATGCCTTTGCCCTTAGTACATAACCCACCCCTCTGACAGTTTTTATCATTTTTTCCTCATAACCGTCATCTATCTTTTTTCTGAGATAGCTTATGTACACATCTATTAAATTTGTTCCCCCTTCATAGTCATAGCTCCAAATATAGTTTTCTATTTTTTCCCTGCTTAGTATTATTTCACTGTTTCTCATCATATATTCAAGTAGATCAAACTCTTTAGTAGAAAGATTTATCTCATTATCAGCTCTTTTAACCAATCTTTTCGACACATCAAGCTCCAAATCTCCCACCTTTAGTACATCCTTTTCGCTATGAAAGTTTGTTCTTGTAATAGCTCTTATTCTTGCAGCCAATTCATCAAAGGCAAAGGGTTTTATAAGATAATCATTTGCTCCCATATCAAGTCCTTTAACTCTGTCTTCTATAGAGTCCTTGGCAGTTAAAAAAGCACCGGCATATTTTTCTTAACTTCTCTTATGTATTTTAATACCTTATAACCGTCTGCTTTTGGTAACATTATATCAAGTATTACTGCATCATAATCATTTACTGCAATAAAATCCATCGCCTCCACCCCGTCAAAACAAGTATCCACATTGTATTTCAGTAAAAGAAGCTGTTTTTTTATTATATTATTTAAGTCTTTCTCATCCTCTGCAAGCAGTATCTTCATGGCACTTCCTTTCAAAATATAAATTTATATAAAGGTACTTTTAATCCAGCAGTTAAGCTCTTCAATTAATACTTTATCCTACTTACAAATAATATTGAATAGTGACAACATAAATAACAAGCTGACTTTTAGCGACAACCCACAGAAATAACTGTATAAGTAATTGATTCCTGGTGTAGTGTATCATTGATATTTAATTAATATCTGTAATAGTAGAGTAAATCTCAAATTTCTTTATTATGTATCTGCTGCAATCTATTAACAAAGCAGCCGTAAGGCTAGATATCAACGATACACTACACTAGATAATATGCTTAAACTACACCTTTGGAGTCTATCATAACATATAATTATTAGAATTTTCTTAAAAATTATATATAGTAAGTATATCTTATCTTGGATACTCCTTCTTAAACAAAGCCTCACAACTATACTAATATTTTTACTATAGATTTAACTTGCAAAGGTAAAAACAAAAATAATAGACCAAACACATAATATGACACTTGAAAGCAAACTTTCATTGGTCATATTATGCATTTAGCCTGTATTGAGCTAATTCTCTCTTGCACTTAGTAAAATTTATAGTTTCATATTACAAGTTTTATTATCTTAACAAAATCAATTACCTGTATAAACTATAACTAATTTATGGAAGCAAACCTGCTTTATAAAGTTTATCATTACCTTTTGCATGATAAGCTGTTATTTCCATACCTTATCTATAAAATTAATATAATTCTTATAAGCAACCTTTTCCACATCTTCTTTTGAAAAGCCCACATTTTCAAGTGATTTGAGTAAGTTAGGTACCTCTGAACAATCCTTTAATCCCGATAGAGCAGTACAAATCTCTTCATCCGAACTACTGTCATCACAAAAACCTGACATTGCCTCATGCCCTAAGAAATCACAAAAATCAAACCCTAAGGC
>CAJPUK010000083.1 GCA_905373785.1 uncultured Johnsonella sp.
GCTTACTTCATATCTTGATATAAATGATGCCGTAAAAGAAATACCTACATTAAATATGATAGCTATTTCCAAAGAAGAATTGTATAATAAAGCAAAGACACTTAAGGCCATGCTTGATGATGCACATAGAAGTCTTGCTTGTGAAATTGAAGAATGTATAGATCAGGTAGGGGGAGGAAGTGCACCTACAGATAGACTGGAAGGTTTCGGTGTAAGTGTAAGGGATGAAAAAATAAGTCCCGAAAAATTGGAAAGAAAGCTTAGAAAGGCGGAAATTCCGATTATAGCAAGAATTAATCATGACAGATTATTCTTAGATGTAAGAACTATAAAAGTTTCGGAATTTGAAGAGATAGTAAAAGGTTTTGAATATGCTTTAGAAGGAGGACAGGATGCATAACATTATAGTAGGTACGTCCGGGCATGTGGATCATGGTAAAACTTGCCTGATAAAAGCTCTTTCAGGTTTTGATACGGATAGATTAAAAGAAGAGAAAAAAAGAGGTATTACTATAGATTTGGGCTTTGCCAATCTTCCTAATGATGCCGGTTTGCATATAGGTATTATTGATGTGCCGGGACATGAAAAATTTGTAAAAAATATGCTTGCAGGTATAGGCGGAATAGATCTTGTACTTTTGGTAGTGGCTTTGGATGAAGGAGTTATGCCGCAGACTATAGAGCATTTTGAAATCATAAAAATGCTTAGTATAAAAAGAGGTATAGTAGTACTTACAAAGTCCGACCTGGTAGACGATGAGTGGGCAGATATAGTAGAAGAAGATGTTAAAAAGCTTATTAAGGGAAGTTTTTTGGAAAATGCTCCCGTTATAAGAGTCTCATCCTATACATCAAAAAACATAGCAAAGTTAAATGAGATGATTATAAATATGGTCTCAGATATCGGAGACAGGAAGAATGATCCGGAGCTTTTCAGACTTCCTATAGACAGAGTATTTACCATGGAGGGTTTCGGTACCGTTATAACCGGAACTTTGCAGGAAGGCAGCGTGTCTTTGGGCGATGAGATAATGCTCTATCCCAAGGAAAAGCTTCTTAAGATAAGAGGTATACAATCTCATGGGCAAAAGGAAGAGAAGGCTTTTGCCGGGCAAAGAGTGGCGCTTAATCTTCTTAATATCAGAAAGGAAGAACTTGCGAGAGGAGATATACTTGCCTATAAGAACTCGATAATAAAAACAAAGCTTATAGATGTATGGATAGAGCTTTTTTCAACAAGCAGCAGAGAGCTTAAAAACGGAGATAGGGTTCATCTTAATTACGGCTCAAAACAAACAATAGCCAAGGTGGTACTTTTAAGTAAATCAAGTTTAAAAGCCAAAGAGGGAGATTATGCACAGCTGAGATTCGATGAAGAGGTGTGCATAAAAAGGGATGATAGATTTATAGTAAGATTTCTATCACCTATTGAAAGTTTTGGCGGCGGAAGAGTCATAGATACTATTCCGCTTAAGCATAAAAGAATGGACGAGACGGTATTAAAGGTTTGTGAAGAAAAAGCAAGTGCCGATATAGAAAAAATAGCTGCTATAAAGATAAAGGAAGAAAGCCACAAGTACTATAACAGACAAGAGTATGCAAGTATATTGAATGTTTCAAGTACAGAGTTAAAACAAATACTTGACAAGTTGCTGGAAGATAGGCTTATAATAGAGCTTAGTGATGCATCTTTAATACATATAGATTATTTTAACAGGGTATCTGAATATAGTGAAGAACTGCTTGATGAATTTCATAAGGAAAAGCCTATTACCGAGGGTATGGATAAGGAGGAGTTCAAGTCAAGACTGAGTGAAAAGTTCAGGCTTACAGATCCTAAAAAGTCAGCACTTTTGCTTGCGGAAATGGTTAGAAGAAAAATCTTAAAGACCAGAGATAAGTACGTATCCAACAGTGGATTTATTGTGAGTTATTCAAAAGAACTTAGCGGTATGCAAGAGACAATAAGACAAAAGTATATAAAGGCAGGAATAGAGGCTCCGGCAACCAACGATGTTGTTGCAGATATCAAGGACAGTAAAAAGGCAAGACAGATTATAGAGGATATGCATAAAAGCGGAGAACTTATTAAGATAAGTCCGGCGGCATATATGTATAGCGAGGCTTATGAGAAAGTACTGGAAAGTATTAAAACATTGGCAGGGCAATCGGAAGATAATACCTTCAGTCTGGCTGAATTCAGAGATGCACATGCTACTTCAAGAAAATATGCTATGGCTGTCTTGGAGTATTTGGACAAAAAAAAGATAACCAAGTTAGTCGGAGACAGAAGAGTATTGTTATAAGACATAGCGATGTAACTCATCTTAAATAATAATTTTATAAAAAAATTTGTTTCAAATCACCCTGTTTATGGCTGTTTAAAGCAGGTAGCAGGTTTGTATGAGTTATAACGCTGCGGCATTTTGATAAATGCTTTACTAAGTTTGGTTTATAAATAAGGTGACTGTAATCCTATCGTCTTTAGACGATGGGAAGTTCAACTTAATAAGTGAGAGCGGAGAGGAAAGTTTTTATGAAATTGATAAAAATTATGGTGTCCGGTATATTCTTGAGCTTAGGACTGAGTTTTAGTGCCCATTGTGCCGAATGGCAGCAGGATGCTAAGGGTTGGTGGTGTGTAAAAGATGACGGGAGTTTCATAAAAGAAGATTGGCTTAAAGAGGGAGATAACTGGTATTACTTTAATTCAGAAGGTTATATGGCTACAGGCTGGATTAAAATTAATAATAAGTGGTATTACATGGATGATAAGGGAGTCATGTTAAAGAATACAACCAAGGACGGCTTTAACCTGGCTTTTGACGGAAGTTTATTGACCTCTGTACGCAATCAGGATAAATCAATCCTTACTGATGTTCAAAAGAGAATCATAGAGAAGGCTATTGCAAGTTTGGTTGATTGGCATATTGACAAAAAAGGACTTAGTGAAACGGCGGTGTATAAAAAAGACGAACTTTGTAACAACGGTGTGGGAATACTTTTTAATGTGTTAAGGCATATAGATTCCAATGAGTTGTTTAAGACCAAGAGGGGCTTTGTTTCTGAGACGGACAAGGATTTTACGCATTCCGCCGTAAGTGTTGACGAGGCGATAGATGTAATGAACGGTCTTTATGCCTGTGACTTTACTAAAGAGGAACTGATTGAAGGTATTGACTTACTGCGAAATAGCGGCAACGGATTTTTTACATTTGATGACTACTCTTATATTGCCAAGGAGGGTGTTTTCGGAGGTAATCCCATACCTAAGGTGGAGATAGAAAAGAGTGATTTAAAGGACGGATATCTTAGAGTGTCCGGTAAAGTATCGGCAACAGCCTATGACAAGAGTAGTGGAGAAATGCTGAGAAAGACCTATATTCTGAATGCGGGGTTTGCACAAAATCCGAGTTCGGTCGCTGCCTTTACCTTGGATTATATATCTTTAAAATAAGAGGGTGTTTTTTATGAGTCTTTTATGCTATACTTCACTTTAGTATGATACCATATCGTTTTATTGATAAAAATTTACATATATAAGAGGTATAGACAGGTGAACAAGGAGATTAAAAGTAAGGCTTCTGAACATTTGTTCAAGGCGATACTGACATTAAATACTGTTGAAGAGTGCTATAAGTTTTTTGAGGATTTATGTACGGTTAATGAACTTTTAGCTTTATCACAAAGATATGAAGTTGCAAGAAGACTTAAGCAAAAATATACATTTTCCGAAATAGTGGAACTTACCGGAGCCTCTACTTCTACCATAAGTAGGGTGAACAGAACGCTTAATTATGGCAGTGAAGGTTATAAGCTTGTTTTTGAAAGACTTGACGAGGACGAGGCGGACAGTGTTTGATAAGATATTTTTATTGTACCAATAAATAAGTATTAAATACAGTCTACATTAACCCATGGAAGCTATCGAACAGGCTTGTGGAAGGAGCTTGTGCATTTTACTGTCTGTGTTATGTGAGCGGATTTTTAAAGAAAACCCTTTGTAAATTTGAGTATTACGAGGGTTTTTTGTTATTGTAGAGCCGGGAAAAGGAAATTACTCTCCTGTGGCGAAGAAATGCTGTTAAAGTTCAGGTAGCCAACATTCATAATTCATCTAATTTATAAATAAGATTAAATATTTTTAGCTTGTTTTGACGAATTATGAATGGGCTACCCGGACTGTAACGAATTGCTTGATTATATGGCTAATATTAATAGTATTGTCTTTTGACATTAGTACAAGTCTTGTGATATATTTAAGCTTAAGAAAAGTATCAATAAACAACCGAGTTAAATCAATTGGAGGAATATAATATGCACAGCAGAAAAAGAGTTAATAAGAAGTCAAATACCGCATGGATAATTGCCTCTGCTGCAGTATCTTTGTCTATGATCACATTGTCATTGACATATATAGTATCTTTAAATGCTAATGTGAAAGCAATTAAAGCAAATGATGAAAACAATGCCAAGGTAAGATATATGTCGGTAGGACAGGCGGCAGGCAAGGAGGCACTGGTAAACCCTTCGGGTGTAAAGACCAAGGAAGTGCAACAGCAGGCAAATGTACAAGAAGGCAATAAGACTACGCTAAGTGTTGAAAAAGGAAGTGTTAAGGAGCATAAATTATCACAAAATTCAAGACTGGTAAACTATATTTGGCATGCAAAAGAAGGGGAGATACAGGATGCCAAAGTCTTTATATATGAGCCTGAGCAATTTAACGGTCATACAGTGTGCGTAGATGCAGGACACGGTGCAAATTCACACCCTACAGCTACACAGAAAAAGGAAAAAGTATATCCGGTAGAGGACTCGAAATTAGCCTCTATGAACACAAGTATGGTAGGAGCTAAGGCATATGATTACGGTGTAGAAGCAAGAGATTCAAAGAATGTCTATGACAAGAAAGAAACTGAGCCTGAGTATACTCTCAAGGTTGCTCTGATGGTCAAGGATAAGCTTCTTGCCAAGGGCTATAGGGTGGTACTTACCAGAAACGATGCTTCGCAAAATCTTTCAAACGGTGCAAGGGCTGTGCTTGCAGGTGAGACCTCAGATATAATGGTTTCCATACATACTAATGCGAGTACGAGCAAAATGGCAAGCGGCACCCTTACTTTTTACCCGGGAGATAAAGATTATATGGATGGCGGGGCGCATCCCGGCTATACTAAGATTATGGGGATAGATAAAGATGTTGACAAGTCTAAAAAGTTAGCAGAATTAATGGCTAATAATGTGTCAAGTTCGGCAGGATTCAGCAATAAAGGTGCACATTCGGCAATACTTAGAATATTCTCTTATTCCAGTATTCCGGTAAGTCTTGTAGAAGTAGGTTTTTCCGATTATGCAACAGATGCTAAAATTTTAACCGAGAGAAAAGAACAGGTTGCAAACGGTATAGTTAAAAGTATAGATGAGTACTTTGCCGCTCAATAAAAATTTATATTTTTAGGGATAGTTATAAACCTGTAATTAGATACGTCAATTTACTTATAAAAATAGTTATATTTTGGGGGATGGGACTGTAAAATAGGAGGTCGTGAGTATGATATGTCCTAATTGTAAGAGAGAAGCTGATGAGGGTAACAGGTTTTGTAAATATTGCGGCTATTCTTTTGATGATAATTCATTAAATCCAAGTAATAGCGATACCGACACAGATAAAAGTACAAATAAGAAAGCGGCTGCAAAAAAATCCAACGGTGCTGTGCTGGCTGTTATTATATTGGCAGCCGGAGTCTTACTTTCTGCCGGAATTTTATTTATAGGATACAATGTGATAAAAGGACGGAGTCTGGAAAAGTACGTAGAAGAAAATGCTGATCATGATAAGGAAGTAAGTCCCAAAAAGAAAAAGAAGAAAAATAAAGAAAGTAAAAAGGAGACTTCTGAGGAAGAGACTTCCGCCACACAGGAGAGAAGTTTGGAAACAAGTGAAGAAACTACATATGAAACCTATTCCTACGAGGAAACTGTTGCTACACAGGAGCCTATGTATACAACGCTTTATGTTGTTAATTGTACTCAAAGTATATCACTTAGAACCTCACCTTCCACAAAGGCAACTGCTATAAGACAGATTCCTTTGGGAGCGGCTGTGAGTTTTGTGCAAAATTCTACAGACGGTTTTTATCAAATAAGTTATATGGGAGATACCGGTTATGCTTTGGCATCCTACCTCTCAAGCGACCCTACTTCAAGTTACAGACCGCCTGAGACCTACAGCGTCCGTAGAGATTATGACGAAGACGGTATGTACTATGGATATGTAGTTAATTGTAGGGAATCAATCACTTTAAGAGAGTCTCCAAGTACAAAGGCAAGGGAAATAATGCAGATACCTCTTCATTCAGTTATAATGGTATATAATTCGGTAGGATCCGACTTTCTTTATGTAAGTTATCAAGGCTACTATGGCTATGTGTTGGCAAGTTATGTGGAAGTATATTAAAAGTAATATTTCAGCTACAGTTTAAGTAGGTCATTTACCTTCGTCAAAAAACTAAAAAAGTTTAAATTATCATATAAGGATATGGAATATTAAAAGGGCTGTTGCAAAATAACTTATTTTCAGTTATGATGCAGCACCCCTTTTGTATTATCCGAAGTATTTAATTATACATCTCTATCTTAGATAGGGCATAAGTACCCTTGACAGTATCATAATATATTATGTTACCGGTAAAATAAAACTCATCGGGATTTTGACCGTTTTGGGCAAAAGTTTCTCTAAATGCATTATGATAATCTTCAAAAGTAGTTTCAACAGGTGTTTCATTCGGATCATCCGTTTTGTATATATCAAGCTTGGCATCCTTTGTTACATAAAGGGAGCCGGAGTATATCATAGATGAAAGAGGAGTTACTCCTGCATCAGGGGTTTTACCTCTGAGAACATACCTGTCGTTTCCCTCTCTCTTAACAAGTTTAATTTCAACATCGGGATATCTTGACTGCTTAAGCCCTATACATTCACCTTTAAACTCCTCATTATATCCTTCCTTTCCTGTTACGGTACAGAATAAATTAGGTCCCTTTAGATACATACTGTATCCGGCTTCCATAGGAGCCACTTCCTCCTCAGAGAATGAAGTTGTAGCAAATATATTGGCATTGGTAATTTCATACACCTGCCCTCTGTCTATAACATTTGAAATCTTATCACCTTTATAAAAGCCTTCGGCAACACTATCATTATACATATCAGTCTTAATATACATTCCCGCAAAGGGATATTCATTATATATGAACTTAAAGGGGGCGATAAAATCACTTACCGTACCGTCCAAGCCTACAAAGTAGCCGTCAGGTGTATATTCTTGAGAGTACATCCTGCCGTCCTCTCCGAAGTAATAGTCCCTACCGTCTATATTCTTCCAGGAGTTTTTGTAAAGTTCGCCGCTTTCATCATAGTAAAGGAAATCCGTTTTATAAAATCCTTGTACCTCAGGATTATAAAATGGAATAGGACTTTGGTAGCTTACCCAAGCTCTGTTAAGAGGCTCAGGATCTAAAAATATATACTCATCGGAAATTTCCCCGTCAGTACTTATCTCTCTTTTATAAGTAGAAACTGAACGTATGTTTTCAATCTTTTTGGCTGCGGTACTTTCCGATGTTATTTTTGAGTTATCAACAAAACTGTAGTATATTGCTTTGTCTGTCATACCGATATAATTTGCATTGTCTGATATTGTAATAAGATTACTTCCGTCAAGCTCACATGAGTGTAAATTTCCGTAAGAATCGGAAGTATCCGGTTCGGACTCGCTTAATATAAAAAGTTTATCATTGAGTACAAAAGCAGTGATGTCATATATCCATGACTCTGTTCCGGTATAGATAAGTTCATCATCACTTCCGTCTAAAAATACTCTTCTGATAACATTTTCATCATGTTCACCTTTTTTAGACCTGCTGTAGTATACATAGCCTTTATATATAGTATAATACATCGCATCTAAGTCCTTGATGACAAGCTCAGCCTCTTTACTTTCCGGGTTGAGTTTTTTAAGCCCTTCCTTGTCATGAAAATATAAGCCATCATTTGTAACATTTACAAGCGGAAATTCCGTAGCAATATCTGCCGGTATATTGTACAAAAGCTGTACATCAAGGGTTTCCAAATCCATTTGATAGATGCTCTTACCGTCTGCGGCTTCTTTGTTAAATGTAAAATAAAGCTTTCCGTCATAAAGAGCATCAAGTACCAAGTAATATGTATCCGTATCGAAAGGCATAAGCATTTCTTGTGAACTTCCGTCCGCCTTTGCCCTGTAGATGGCTACGGAACCGGGTACATTTTTATCATCTACCGAAGCACTGTAGTATATATAGTCTTTATAGTAATACATCTGTCCGGGTGAATGTTTGCTTATAGGATTCGAATCTCCCGTACCTGAGGTATCCGGATATGAGTAAAGTTCAAAGTTGTCATATTGACTTTTTATAAAAATATTTGTGCCGTCCGTAACAACATAACTGTTTCCAAGAACGTTACAAGGCGGTGCCGTATCGCCTAAAGAGCTTATTTCACTGAGATGCTTGTCTTTTTTAGTCTTTTTAGTTTTCTTATCTTTTTTATCCTTTTTGTTTTTGTCCTCCTTTGATATGCTCTCTTCCTCAGTTGCAGCTTCTTTTGAAGAAATATATTGAAAAGCGAAAAAGCCGGCACCTGCTATGAAAAGCAAAGCAAGTAAGGCTATTATAGATATTATTATTACCTTTCCGGTTTTTTGTTTATTGTTCGGATAGCTCATAAAAACCTCCTTTATAGTAAGTGTATTATATATACTTTAAAAGTAATTGTGCAACAATTAAGCTATATATAAAACAATAGTAAAAATTATAACTTATATATACAAACCATCACACAATTCTTAATGTATAAACAATATGAGTTTAACATAGACCGAATTACATAACAATCAACCTGAAAAATATTAAGTTATTAATTTATAAAAATTAAATAATAAGTAAAGTTAGGTGAAATAAATAAAAACCGCAATACTTACTTTGCTAAAAAATCTTTTTCCATATCACCGAGTACGGATAAAGGAACTCTAAGCCCTCCGTAGCCTATACCTATATCTATATCAGGCTTGTTGGAGCCGTGGAAATCACTTCCTCCGGTAATGCCCAAACCATACTTTGCAGCAAGTTTTTTAAGAACATTGCTGTCATTAGGATTTTGTGAAGAATGATAAACTTCAAGAGCATTAAGTCCCATGGTTTTTAAGTCGGATATAAGCTTTTGCAAATCATTTGCAGAAAGTTTATATCTGCAAGGATGGGCAAGTGATGTATAGAAGTTAAATTGCTTGAAAAAATGCATCACATCCGCTACGAGAATTGATTTTTCCGGTACATATTCGGAACCGTCTTTAAGAAACTTTTCAAAGGCGGAGTTTATATCAGTTGCATAATTATGTTTGACAAGTGCCTTGGCTATATGAACCCTTGTTATACTTGAACTCTGTGTGGATTCTTCAAGTTCTTTTAGGGACAGTATTACATCTGCCTGATAAAGTCTTTTTATAATTTCAATATTTCTCAAATTTCTTTTATAATTAAAACGTTCAAGTTCCTTAGCTATCAATTCTGCCTTGATTTCATAGTTATCAAGTATATAGCCGAGTATATGCACTTCTTTATGCTTATATACGGCTCCCATTTCTATAGCGGGGATAAAACGTATATTTTTGCTTTTTGCCGCTTCAATCGCTTCATTTACGCCGGACATGGTATCATGATCGCTTAATGCTACGGCGGCAAGCCCTTTCAAAGAAGCGTAATTAATAAGTTTTGAGGGGCTTAAAGAACCGTCCGATTTATCGGAGTGAGTATGTAAATCTATAAATCTGTTGTTAAGATCCATA
>CAJPUK010000084.1 GCA_905373785.1 uncultured Johnsonella sp.
CGTCCGTGATCTGTCTTATAATTCTTTCTACCAATATAGCGGTCTTTCCGCTTCCTGCCGCAGCGGAAACTAAAATATGTTTATTTCTTGTATCTATGGCAGCCTGCTGCTCACTTGTCCATTTTCTCGTCATTTAATATCTTCTCCCATACAAGTTCATCTTTCATCTTCTTAAGTACATTATACTCATGCTGTCCGCTCTTTTTATCAAATCCGCACAGGGCGGAATAGGCACAATAATCACAGGCTGTATAGTTTCCTCTTTGAGCCGGGCTTATGCGTATATTTCCTTTTTGTATATTTTGTGCTATATCAATGCTTTTATTTTTAACAAAGTTTCTCAGAGCCTCAATTCTTTCGCTTGAAGCCGTACTTGAACGGTAATCCTGAACTACCCCGTCTTTTAAGCTTACAGGGATTACATCACTGTAAGAACTTATATTGGTATCAAGATTTTTTATGATATCCAGATCCGTATTTACTATACCGCTTGGACGAAAATAGTTAAGCCTTGCCCTTTCTATATCTTCCTTACTGCTGATATCTTCCATGGATATTATAGGCTCGTCAATATTTATATACATAAATGCCGCCGGAACTATTTCCTTATTCGGATATTTCTTTTTAAGCAACTCCATAATAACCTCAAGGTAGCTTACAAGCTGTATCTGCTTTCCGTAATATGCAAGATCCGTTTCCCACTTTGTAGAGCCGGTTTTATAATCTATAATTTTAAGTAGTACCTTATCCTCAAGTTCGCATACATCTACTCTGTCTATCTTTCCTCTAAGTCTTAGTTTTTCCGTATCCGAAAGACTTATATTAAGGGATTTAAGTCCCTCCGCATAAGAAAAGCTCTTCTCGTTCCACAGGGGTAAGAAGTTTCCGAGTTTTATCTGTTCAAGCAATATAACTATACTTTGCTTTGCCATACTCTCAAGTCTTGATAAACTGTACTTTTGCTTATTGCTGTCCGCATATATGGCAAATTCGGGCAAAAGCATAAGCTCATTTACAACAGCTTCAACTGTTTTATGCACCCTTGCATTTTCCATATTTCTTATATCAAACTTATCCTTTGATGAAAGATTAAAAAATCTTTCTATTACAGCATGTATAAATACTCCTATATCCACAGCCTCAAGACCGTAGGCTCTTCTTTCCTCAAGCCCTAAGCCGTATCTTGCAAAGTAAGAATAGGGGCAGTCTACATACTTTTCAAGAGAAGTAACGCTGCACTTTATCTCCCTTCCAAAAAGCTCCAAAGCCGTTTTTCTACCAAGCGCCGAATCTTTGTCTATATATAGATATGCCTTTTCAAACATTTGCTTATCTACCGTTTTATATATACTTCTTAATTCCACATCCTTAGAACTTTTGTCTTCAAGCTCAAACTCACCTTTTTTAAGTGAGATTAAATCTCTTATAAATGCCTCCTTAAGCCCGTCTTTTGAATATATTTTAATAAGCTTGGCTGCGTTTATCACCTCTACATCTGTAAAAAGTGCTGCCAGCATAGCTACTATATAAGAAGGTTTTAATGATTTCCCCAAGTTATCTAAGTTTGAATAACTTACACTCAGGTATTCAAAGGACTTTGTAAGATTCATATAAAGGTAATACCTTTGCACTATCAAATCTTCTTTGGCAGTTGCCGAAAGCTCTATACCCTGGGACTTTAGGCTTTCTTTTTCTCTATCATTTAATATACTGTCACTTTGCTTTAATTTAGGTATTATACCGTCATTGGCACCTACTACAAACAAGGCTCTTACCCTGTCTATCCTGCTTCTTTTTAAATCTCCGAAAAACACCCTGTCAAGCTTTTTAGGTATCATACCTACACTTATCTGAGCAAAGCCCGCTTCCAAAAGTTCATATAACTCTTTGCTGCTTAGTTTTTCACCTCCAAGTAAATTATCAGTCTTATCCAGTAATGCTATAAGCTCCTCATATACTTTCTCATATTCCCTTGCATGTGCAAAATCTTTCGCCTCTTCAAACTCCTTGCTTAAGTCAAGCATCTTAGCCTTTGCATCCTTTGAGTCTATAAGCCTTATAAGCTCTTCTATTACCTTTTTTGTATCGGCGGATTTTGATTTTAAGAGCTTATAAAGAGGCTCCAGATCCTCTACTATTATGTTTTTAGAAATATTTAATTCCTCAATATCGACACCGCTAAGCTGCCTTGGAATATGCTCCCATGTCTTTTTTATCTTTGCCAATCCCTTAATTCCGCATATATACATATAGTCATCTATGGAAGCCAGTGTGGAGTAGTCCATGTCTATCAATGGACTGCGTATGTATCTCATAACGGAAGTGTAAGAAAACTCCTCTCTTACAACGCTAAGACAGGCTCTTACAAATTCCACTAAAATATTGGAGCTTATGCTTATGTTATCGTCTATAAATACGGGAATATCGTTCAGTCTGCACTTATGCTTAAATTTATCTATATAAGATGGCATATCCGCACAAAGAATAGTTATGTCCTTATATCTTAAGTCCTTTTCCTTAACCAAATGCATTATACGGCTTACTGCCATATCGACTTCTTCGTCAATATTAGCCGCTTTTATAATATCTACTTTTTTCTCGGCACTGATTTTAGAATAGGGCTTGTATCTTAGAAAGTATTTTTCAATATGCTCTATTGCCTTACTTTTGACAAAGTTTGAATCTTTGGCTTTAAGCTTATCATTCAGATCAATATACTCTATATCTTTAACTGCCGCCTTATTGCATAACGCAACTATTTTTTCATACATTCCCTTACTCATGCTAAATAAGTCGGCTTCATCGGTTTTTTCTTTTATATTCTCACCCGTTCCTATAGTTACGGTACAGCTAAGTGTTGAACAATGTTTTAATAATTCTTCTATCAGCTTATACTGTATAGGGGTAAATCCTGTAAATCCGTCAAGTATTATACTTGCTCCTTTTATAAAATTGCTTTCTTTTATATACTTTACAAGTATGTCCGGTATTTCCTCAGTACTTATATACTTATCCTTCGTATAGCCTATAAAACTTTCATACATAAGGTTAAGATCCTTTAATTTGTGTCTTAAGCCTGTGGGAATATTTTCATTCTTTGATATTTCTTCTATTCTTTCACTGCTTATATCATACTGGTAAAGCTCCGATATCATGGACTTGATATTGTCTATAAAGCCTGTTTTGGCAAATTGATTTTTCCAGACCCCAAGTTCCTTGGATCTGTCCATGGAAAGTTTCCTTATAATCATTACCTTGGCTATATCATCCAAGATATCGGGAGTTACTATACCAAGCTCCGTAAATACTCTGTATGCGAGTCTGTTAAAACTAAGTACATCTATGTTGTCGGTTGCATGAAAAGGATGCAGCTGCACTATAGCCTTTTGTGTCTGCATGGTGTACTGCTCGGGTACTAATATTATAAAAGTTTTGTAGGGATTTTTTATAGCCTCTTTTATACAGTTCTTATATGCAAATGTAGTCTTTCCGCTGCCGGAAGCTCCCAGGATAAATCTCATTTTCGCTACCTCAAGATTAAAATTTATCTTCATTATATCCTAAAACCGACTTTTTTAATATCTACTTTATTTGCCTATCTTTCATTAATACCGGATATATGTTACAATGTCTAAGTATCTCACTTATAAAACCTTGTGAGATTTGTATAATGTATATTTAAGCTATAAGATTTATTGTAGCTTTTACAAGACTTAATAAAGGAGGCTGGAAATGCGAAACCTTAGTTTACTTACTGATTTATATCAATTAACCATGTTGCAGGGTTACTTCGAAGAAAAACAGGCAAATGAAACCGTTATCTTTGATATGTTCTTTAGAAATAACCCTCACTCAGGAGGCTACTCTGTCTGTGCCGGTTTGCAACAAGTCATAGAATATATAGAGGGACTGCACTTTGCGGATGAAGATATCAGTTATCTTAAAACTCTTAATTTATTTAGTGATAAATTTTTATCATATCTAAAGGACTTCAAATTTACCGGAGATATCTACGCTATCCCTGAAGGCAGCGTAATATTTCCAAAAGAACCCATCATGAAAATTGTAGCTCCGATTATGGAAGCTCAACTTATAGAAACCGCCCTTCTTAATATTATAAACCATCAATCCTTAATAGCGACCAAGGCATCCCGTGTTGTATTTGCCGCAAATGGTGATACGGTACTGGAGTTCGGTCTCAGAAGAGCCCAGGGACCTGATGCGGGCATCTATGGTGCAAGAGCCGCTATGATAGCCGGATGTTTTGCTACCAGCAATGTACTTGCCGGACAGATGTTTGATGTTCCTATAAGAGGCACTCATGCTCACAGTTGGGTAATGAGCTTTAGTGACGAGCTTACCGCCTTTAGAAAATATGCCAATCTTTATCCTAATGCCTGTATTCTTTTGGTAGATACCTACGATACCTTAAAATCCGGTGTACCTAACGCTATTAAAG
This sequence comes from uncultured Johnsonella sp., assembly GCA_905373785.1. Classification (GTDB taxonomy): domain Bacteria; phylum Bacillota; class Clostridia; order Lachnospirales; family Lachnospiraceae; genus Johnsonella. The sequence continues at coordinate 4,460 of CAJPUK010000084.1, forward strand.
TATTTAATGAGATGAGAGAAAAGGGGATAGAGCTTAAAAATTACGGTATAAGACTGGACAGCGGAGACCTTTCCTATCTTTCCAAAAAGGCAAGACAGCTTCTTGATAATGCCGGTTTTAAGGATGCCATAATTTCCGCCTCCAATGATTTAGACGAGAATCTAATCAGCTCTTTGAAACTACAGGGTGCAAAGATAAGCTCATGGGGTGTCGGAACTAATATGATCACCTCCAAAGACTGTCCTGCATTTGGAGGAGTGTATAAACTTTCTGCCGTATATGAAAGTGATAAAAAAGCCTTTAAGGCAAAGATAAAACTTTCAGAAAATGCCGAAAAAAACACCAACCCCGGAAATAAAAAGATATATAGGATCTATGATAATGATACGAAAAAAATAATAGCCGACCTTATCTGCCTTGAGGAAGAAACTTTGAATACTTCAGAAGAGCTGCTTCTTTTCGATCCTCTGGATACTTGGAAGAAGACTTTGCTTCCTGCCGACACTTATTATACAAAAGAACTTTTAGTACCTATATTTAAAAACGGTAACTGTGTATACCAAAGTCCTTCCGTTATGGAAATCAGGGAGTATTGTAAAGAAGAAATGGATACTCTGTGGGAGGAGTCAAGGAGACTTGAGTATCCGCATAGGACCCATGTGGATCTGTCACAGAAGTTGTGGGATTTAAAGAATAGTTTGTTGAATGAGTATCATAATAAGTAGGGGACAAAAAATTCCTTGTAGGTGTTTGTAGTACGAAAAGTTCCTTGTAAGTGTTTGTTTATAGTACGAAAAGTTCCTTGTAATTCAATCTTACTCGCAGTACTTTCTCAAAGCTTCGACAAATTTTACACAGACTGCGGAACTCACTTGTCTGCCAAAATCGGGCAGACTGCGTTCAAACAGTCCTCGTCTGTGGAATTTGTATCTCGCTTTATCAAAAGTACTAAACGCTAAAAAGATTGGATTACAAGGACTTTTCTACTTAGAGGCAGTGTCGAGAGCAGGGGGAGTTACAAGGATTTTTCTATCTGAGAGGAAGTGCAGGGAGCAAGGTGGTGTTACAAGGTCTTTTCTATCTGAGAGGAAGTGCAGGGAGCGTTGCAAGGACTTTTTCATCTGAGAGGAAGTGCAGAGAGCGTTGCAAGGATTTTTTCATCTGAGAGGGAGTGTGGAGAATATGGTTAAGAAAATAGGTATTGTCAGCTTGTCAAGCGGTATTTTAGGAGAGAGTTTTATCGAACACGAGCTTAAAATAGGTATGGAAAGGTTGAATAAATATGGCATGGATTTTGAGTTTCTACCTAATGCACTAAAGGGTATAGACTTTATAAAAAATAACCCTAAAAGCAGAGCGGAGGATTTGCTGACTGCTTTTAAGGATGATTCCATTGATGTGATTTTATGTGCAATAGGAGGAGATGATACATATAGATTGTTACCTTATCTGTTTGAAAATAATGAATTAAAAAATATTGCCAAACAGAAAATATTTTTAGGCTTCTCCGATACGACTATAAATCATTTTATGTTGCATAAAGTCGGTATCAAAACATTTTATGGACAGGCATTTTTACCTGATGTATGTGAACTCTCCAATGAAATGTTACCCTATACAAAAAAATACTTTGAAGAGTTGATTACAACAGGGCAAATCAAAGAAGTACGCCCAAGTGATGTTTGGTATGAAGAGAGGGAAGATTTTAGCAAAGAGGCTATAGGAACCGATATGCTTCAGCACAAAAATACCGGTTTTGAATTATTGAGTGGCAAACCTATATTTAACGGAAAGATTCTGGGAGGTTGTCTGGAGTCCATATATTATATGTTTGATAACTATAGATTTGAAGATACGGTAGCTTTATGTAATAAATATAATTTATTTCCTAAACTTGAAGATTGGAGAGGTAAAATTTTATTGTTAGAAACCAGTGAAGAAAAACCCGAGCCAAATTTATTCAGAAAAATGATCAACACTATAAAGGAACAGGGTATATTTAATGTACTTTCAGGTGTTTTAGTCGGAAAACCTCAAAATGAAACATACTACAAAGAGTACAGGCAAATTTTGTTAGAAGAGATTGCTAATAAAGAGCTGTCTGTCGTTTATAACCTCAATGTAGGTCATGCAACACCCAGATGTATTATTCCGTTTGGAGTTGAGGCGAAAGTGGATGTAGGTAAACAGGTAATTGTTTTTAATGATTTGTAGGGTAGTTAGCAGCATAAACAATAGTCAGAAAAGGTTCAATAACAATAATTAACATAAACACTCTATCCGTCTCTGCCCAAAGCTGCCGACCAAATAGCATTCAACAGCAATAATTGACAGAAACACTCCCTATAGTTGATAATAAAAGAGGACTTCTACACTTTGCTGTAAACAGTCCTCTTTTAGATATTGATTTTTAGATTTTAAATCTCTTTTATATCACTGTTTAAATCATCATTAAGTATCTTCTTGGTACTGCTTCTAATTGCCAATATAACGCCCAATATTATTACTCCGAATATTAGTATGATCGGCACATAATTTAAGTTAAATATTATCTCTTTACAAATAAAGCCAAGTTCATACTCGCTTCTATAAGAACGCACAAGGATAGCTGATATAAATACTGCAATATAGCATATGGCTACATATCTAAACAATATACCGGTCTCTCCGTAAATCATTTTTTTAATCTGCTTATTTGTCATTCCTGCCGTAGAAAGCAGTTGAAATTCTCTTTTTCTTGCCCTTAAATTGCCATGAAAACTGTTGTATGCATTTGAAAGAGCAAGTATTATAAGTATAATTTGTATTCCGAAATTCAAGATATGCTCATTTCGCAATTGTTCCTCTATAGCTGCCTGTTTTAGTATATCATTACTTGTTGAACGGTCACTTTTAGGAATGTACGAAGATATAATTCGCTCACAATTATCAGATACCTTGTCTAAGTTTTTCTTAGCTTTAAGCTTAATATTATAATATCTTGTCGGATCGGCTTTATCTTGCCCGTATTCTTCAATAAATTTTTCAAGATTTTCCATTGTAGTAAATACATATATCCCCTTTTGATTCTGTGCCTCTAAGTCAAAAGGAAAATCTTTTATATAAGCATCAATATGAATAGACATCTTTTTTCCATTTGTGTTATAGCGAAGTACAAGGTCTTTATTATCACTGTTTGTCAAACTGATATATTTTCTAAATGAATACGGCGTGTTATTTTTTTCAGGTGTTTTATTCAATAGAATATATTTTGCATCTTTACCCAATTTATTTATATAAATCACTTTATCAAAATCCTGTTTATGAAGAGCTATAATATTTACATACATATCTTCTGCACTTTTATTACCTGATTCAAAAGCATTTTTTAATTCATCTGAATAAAATCCTTTATTGTCGCTCAAATAAAATTTAAAGCTCTTGTCCTCATAAACATGTATCTCATCAATTTCATCTAACAGATACAGTTCACTGAGTAATTGTTTATTTATTTGCATGTCCGTAAATATCTGTGACTGAAAGTTGTATTGTTCTTTATGTTTTCCGTAAATTTCATCAACAGTCCTATAAGATTGGGAGACTAATACCAATGTCATAACCATAGCTGATAATAGCATTGCAAATATAATTGTTTTATAAGTTGAACTGTAAGCTTTAAAATAATCTCTTGCTAAAGTCCTCTCAACCTTGCCGGATATTCTTGATTTTCCATATTTTATTTTTTTGTCGGCAATCCCTGTTAGTCCCTCGATTACATTAAGTTTTGCACTCTTTCCAGCCGGCATAATTGCAGATAAATATACGGTTATAAAAGCTAAAACTACAATAAGAAACAATGTTGAAAAAGAAAGAGAAACTAAGTGAAACTTTGCAGTCCTCATTTTTTCTTCGAAAATATCCGACATTTTTTTATAACTTATCAGGTTATTTAACCACATGAAATATAATAATAAATTTGCCGTTAGATACGATACCGCAGTGCCTGCTAAAACCGGAAATATACCAATTTTAATTGCTTTTAGACTTATCATACTTCTAACTTGCTTTTGTGTCATTCCTACACTCTTTAACAAGGCTAATTCTTTTATATCTCTATTGTTCCATACATTAAAAGCTCCGTAGATCATAACAGCAAATAGTAAAACCAATACCATGCAGGCTCCGTAAGTTTCAACCCACTCTGCCATTACAGATTTAGGTGGAATAATACCGGATGGATAAATCATTTCATACTCTAAAATATCTTTATTAAAATACAATCTTCCGGTATCCAAAGATTTACTGTAATCAATTTGAAAATCCTCTAAAATATTTTTCGTCAGTTTATATGTATCTCGTGGGCTTTTATACCAAATAAACACTTCAATGCCGTCTGAATTATTAAAGATATTTTCTTGGCTTTCATCATTCAAAATTCCAATCAAAGCACTTTCTTCAAAACTGCTTTCATAATCACGATATTCACCGACAAAAGTATACTCTTTTCCTGCCACCTTCAGTTTAGAGCCTATTTTATAATCTTTATTTTTTTTGAAAAAACGAGTTGGAGCAATCAATTCTTTGGCAGAATTTGCATTTCTGCCATAAACAATCTCAAATCCCTTTAAGTCCTTAAAGTATTCCCCTTTCTCAATAATTACTGCATTCAAATCGGTTGAAATAAACTTATCAAAAGAGACTTTTTTAATATCATCATTTTCCAATAACTTTTGCATCATCATTTTATTTACATCTGTAAGAGAAACTTGATAGTCTCCTACAGTAGAAACTATTTCATGATGCTGCTCTTCTTTAAGGCTTCCAATAATAAAAATAATAGTACCAAGTAAAATGACTGCTAAAAAAATAGATAATTTAGTTGCAAGTATATCCTTTTTATTGGTATTTATCTGAGAATAACAGAGTTCATTAATTATTTTCATAATCCCCTCCCTCTATTTTATTTAATTTTCCGTCAACCATTCTATATACTTTATCACATGAATTAGCCACTTTTTCATCATGGGTAATAATCATAACAGTTGACTCGAAGCGCTTATTTACAAGCCTAAATAAAGAAATTATTTCTTCTGAATTTCTTCTGTCCAAGTTGCCTGTAGGTTCATCTGCCAATACGATAGCAGGTCTGGTAAGAAGACTTCTTGCAATAGCTGCTCTTTGTTGCTCACCGCCGGACAACTGCTTTGGAAATCGCTCAAGTTTTTCTTCTATTCCCAATGTAGATATAATCTCATCAAAATAATTTTTATCTTCTCTTTTATTATCAAGAAGCAACGGTAATAATATATTCTTTCTAACACTGATATTAGGGAGCAAATTGAAAAACTGGTAAATCACACCTATATTTCTTCTACGAAAAACTGTAAGCTCTTCTTTACCCAGTTTTGTTA